>JAUWGD010000013.1 GCA_030606585.1 Dehalococcoidales bacterium
CCGGCTCCAGTTAATCAGGCATTCTGGGTCGGCGCTGTTGAGGTCGCGGCTGACGAAGTAAGCGACGGCGGGGCAACCCCCACGGCAGTTATTGAAGCGCGGGCACTTCCGGCAGGCTTCGGGTTCCAGTTGCCGGAAGTAATTGAACGTGGCTGAATTATCCCAGATATCCTGGAATGTAGTCTCTCTAAGGTTGCCGCCGCAGAACTCCCTCTCCTGCATGAAGGCGCAGGGAAAAACAGAGCCGCAGGGGTCGATGCAGGCGGTCATCTTGCAGGCCCCGCACATGTCCAGCCCGAGATGCCTCCTCCCGTCCTGCGAAATCGAGAAGAAGGAGTCGCCGGTGAGAATGGCAGGGTCATCGCTGAGCCAGTCGGACAGCTCCCGCAGCTGTTCCGCATTCAGCCTCAACGTTTCCCAGCTTTCCCTGGCCCGACCCGAAGGGCGAAAGCGGGACACCCGCAGGCTGGCACCGTAAGAACCGGCCATTTCCTTGAGCCGGCTCAACTGCATAAAGTTCAGGGAGGTGACCACGGTGTTGATAGACAGGGGAATGTTTTTACCCGCCAGGCGTTCGATTCCTTTGATAATCCGGTGAAATGTGCCCTGTCCGCGAATGCGGTCGTTGACTTCCGGCGTGGCTCCGTCCAGGCTTACCTGCACGTTTACCAGCGGATTATCCGTAAATAGTTCGATAGCCTCGTCCGTAAGCACGGTGCCGTTGGTGCTGATGCAGGTTACGATTCCCTTGGTATGAATGTAACGAAGCAGTGGCAGGAAAAAATTATTGAGCAGCGGTTCGCCGCCGCCGAAATTGATTTCAAATACCTTGAGCTCCGTTAGCTGGTCGACGACAGCCCGGCATTCATCGAAATTAAGCTCGCCGGGGGATTCAACGCTGCTGCTGGAAAGGCAATGGATGCATTTCAAGTTGCACTTGTGCGTGATTTCCCAGGTGATATTTACCGGTGCGGATAAGGGCCAGTCAGCATACTTCATCAATAATCACCCTGTTTTTTATCAGGCGGTCCGTCAACTTGGGCAGGGAGCGCTCGATAATCTCGGCGGGAGTGTCGCTACGCTCGGCTATGTCATTGACTATGCCGTCGAACGTCCAGGTGCCGTCAAAATGCTCCGGGTAAAGCCAGTCCCCGCTGCGGATGAAGAAGACCTTGTGACGAGCCTCCAGATAGAAGAGCAGGCCCCAGGCTTCCTTTCTTACCTGAACGTTATCGGCCAGGCGGCAGGTCATACTTAATATACCCCGCAAACGCCGTCGATGCTGAGTTCTTCGACGACTATCTCCTCGATAACCTCGGGTTCTTCGACGGTCTGGCTCTCGTTTTTCTTGGGTTCCATCGTCTCTTTATCCATTTATTTTTCAACCTTCTTTCCGTTAGCTCTCAAAAGACGGGTGACGAGCCCCTGCAAACATTTTACAATTATCAGGGGTTTCTCGCCACCCACACAAATTTCACTTTGTCATTGCGAGGAGCCCCGATTTTGTCGGGACGACGTGGCAATCTCTATCATCGAGGAACGGATTGCTTCGCTTCGCTCGCAATGACAACCCATTTACAATACGCTCTTCAAGAGGTCGATGCATTCATCGTAGTCAAACGCTTTGGGGTTGCCCTGGCTGCAAAAATCGTTGGAATATACTTTGACGATATGGTCCAGGTCCTTCTCCTCGACTCCGAACTGCTGGTTAAGCTGACCGGGTATAATTTCCAGGTCCTCAAGCAGCTGTTCTATTTCGTCGAACCAGCAGTCGGCGGCTTCCCACTCGGTCATGCCGGTGGTATCGACGCCCATGGCGCGGGTCAAAGCGGCGAACTTATCCAGCGCGGCGGGCTGGTTATATCTCTCTCCCGCCAGCATCAAAACGGCGTTAATACGGCCATGGTGGCAGTCTGTGAGGGCGCTTATCTGGTGTCCCAGACCGTGCACGATGCCGGCGCCGGCCCCGAAGCCGATGGCGATGCCGCCCATGGTGGAAGCCCAGGCCATGCGCTCGCAGGCAGTATTGTTCATGCGATTATAGGTAAACTCACGGAGGTTTTGAGCGATGAGCTCGTTAGCCCGCAGGAGCATACCGTACGAGTAAGGTCCCTGTACCTTGGTGACGAAAGCTTCGATAGCGTGTGCCAGGGCGTCGAAGCCCGTCCAGGCGGCGATGTCGCGGGGCTGCAGCCGGCTGAGCAGGGGGTCGACGATAGCGACGGTGGAATGGATGTTGGGGCCGCTGACCAGTACCTTGGCCTTGGCTTTCGTATTGGAGATAGCTGCCCAGGAGGAGACCTCGGCGCCCGTGCCGGAGGTGGTCGCCACCGAAATCTGGGGGATGGTGCAGGGCTTCATCTTCTTTACGGTTTCCTCGAAGGGAGGGTCGAGAAAGACAGTAAAATTGGTAACGTCCTTGCCGCCGTTAGCGTCGATGACGCGGACGCACTTGCCGGTATCGATGGAACTGCCGCCTCCGACGGCTACCACGCCGTCGCACTGTTCCTCTTTGAATAATTTATAGGCCGCCATTATCTCGTGGTCCTTGGGATTGGAGGTAATTTTATCGTAGATTTCCATGGCTACCCCGGCGTGGTTGATAACCCCTTTGATTTCTTCGATGATGCCGGTTCCTTTAAGGCCCGAGGTCACAATGAGGGCTTTTTTCATGCCGGCGGCTTTACACTCGTCGCCGATTGTTTGATAGGCTCCCCAGCCCAGGGCTATCTTGGGAATGGGGTTGGTGTAAATTATGGGGAATTCAAAAATCTCCTTGTTTATCACAATATTCCTCCTTACGCAGTGTTCATTGTTATTGTAGACCAATGGCAGGCTATCATCAAGGTACGCGCAGCAGCACCTTGATATTAGCCTCTTTGTTTTGGGCCAGTTGCTCGAACCCCAGTTCAGCGGCGTCTTTGAGGGGGACGACGGAAGTAATCAGGCTGGAGGGGTCGATTCTCTTGTCTGCCATCAGTTCGATGGCCGTCCTGCCCTCATGTATGTAGATGGAGCTGCCCACCAGCATTCTCTCGGTGAATAAAATAGTGTTGAAGTCGATTGTGCCGGGTTTTTCAAAAACCCCGGTGATGACGGCGATGCCGCTACGCTGGGTGAGGTCCAGGGTAAGCTGAGGGGTATCCGGGTAGCCGACGCATTCGATGGCGGCGTTTACCCCGATACCGCCCGTCAATTCCATGAGCTTCTTAACGGGGTCGCCTTCGTTAAGGTAGATAACGGCGTTAGCGCCCAGCTTTTCGGCAAGCTCTCCCCGGCCTTTGTGCTTGGCAACGAGGTAGACGGCGGAAGCCCCGGCCACCCTGGCAGCCAGCACGGCGCCGAGACCGATAGCGCCGTCACCGACGACGGCCACGGTGTCTCCGGGTTTTACCTTGCCCTGCCGGACGGCGTGAAGCGAAACCGCCAGCGGCTCCACCAGCGCGCCGAATTCGTCGGAGACAGAGTCGGGGAGTTTATAGCAGGCATAGGCGGGCAGGACGAAAAATTCCGCCATGCAGCCGTCGGTAGTAAGCCCGGTAAAGCCCTGGTTCACACACAGGTTGTACAGTCCCTTTTTACAACAATAACACTCACCGCAGTAGTAGTAGCCAACTCCGCTGACTCTATCACCGACCTTGAAATCGGTGACTCCTTTGCCGAGGGCGGCTACCGTACCGGCGAACTCATGTCCCAGTGTCAGGGGCACTCTATCCGGGGGTATCATGTGGGGGCCGGTGGCGTATTCCTTCAGGTCCGTGCCGCAGATACCGGCCAGGGTTACCTTTATCTTAAGCTGACCGGGTTCGGGAGAGGGTTCCGGAACGTCTTCATACCGCAGGTCTTTTCTGCCGTACCACCTTAGTGCTTTCATCGGGCACACTCTCACTCAATTAATCTCAAAAATGGGAGCACCAAGCTATTATCAAAGAGAGGGTGTTTTTTGTCAAGGGTGGGCTGCTTTATTATTATCCTGTACGCGTCTCAAAATAGCCACTCCGTAATCAAACTGTTATAATGAACGAAAAAGAAAGCGGTGGGGGAAATGGAAGAGAAAATCGTGCGGCAGATTAAGGACGCCGCCATTAAAGTTAAGGAAAACGTCGAGCGTGTTATCGTGGGCAAGGGCGAGGTGGTGGAACTGGCTATCATCGCCCTGCTCTGCGAGGGGCATATTCTCATCGAAGATGTGCCGGGTCTGGGAAAAACAGTCCTGGCGAAGTCGCTGGCAAAATCTTTGGGGTGCAGCTTCCGGCGCATCCAGTGCACACCGGACCTTTTACCCTCGGACATTACCGGAACCTACGTTTTTAACCAGAAAACATCCGACTTCGAGTTCCGCCCCGGGCCGGTAATGTCGCAAATAGTGCTGACGGATGAAATTAACCGGGCCACCCCCAGAACGCAGTCGGCGCTGCTGGAAGCGATGCAGGAACGCCAGGTCACCGCCGAGGGGGAGACCAAACCGCTGCCCCGTCCCTTCCTGGTCATGGCGACGCAGAACCCCATCGAGCTGGAGGGCACCTTCCCTCTGCCCGAAGCCCAGCTCGACCGTTTCCTCATGAAAATACAGATGGGTTACCCCGGCGTCGAAGACGACCGTTTGATTCTATCACGCTTCCGCCAGACCGACCCGCTGGAAGAGCTGGCGCCGGTGATATCTTCCGATGACCTTATGAAAATGCAGAAAGCCTGCCGCGATGTACATATTGCCTCCGACGTAGAGGACTATATTATCCGCCTTATCCATGCCACCCGTGAACACGACGATATAGAGCTGGGGGCCAGTCCCAGGGCTATGCTGGCTCTCTACAATGCGTCACAGGCACTGGCGGCGCTGCGGGGCCGGGCTTTCGTAACCCCGGACGATGTAAAATATATGGTTACTCCCGTACTCATTCACCGTATCATTCCCAAGTCGGAGAGCCGACTCCGCGGCCAGAAAGCCGAACAGACCCTTAAAGAGATAGTGGATTCGGTGTTTGTGCCGGTGGAAGAGGAACCCGTCGCCGGGGAGGGATAGGCGATGCGGGGCGACTACTGGCTTTTCTTCGCGGTACTGATTCTGATAATCAGCCTGGCAACGCACCAGGTGCCGCTTGTTTTGATTACCCTCCTGTTTATACTGACCGGCGGTGTATCGCGACTCTGGAACAAATATTGCCTCCACCGTATTGAGTACCGGCGGCGCCTCAGCCGGAAGCAGGTATTCTTCGGTGATGAAATATTCTTTGAATTAGAAATAACCAATCGGAAACCCCTGCCGCTGCCCTGGCTGCAGGTCGATGACGAACTGCCGGAGAGTGTAACCCTGCTAAAGGGTAAGGCCACATCTACACATGACGACCGCGTTATCCTCAGTAACATGTTCCCCATTAATATGTACCACCGCGTGACTCGCCGCTTCCCGATGCGGTGCCAGAAAAGGGGTATTTTCATTTTCGGACCGACATATATCCGTTCCGGCGACCTGTTCGGTTTCTTCCGCAGGAATATGCATATTGATAAGCTTGACTATCTACTGGTGTATCCCCGGCTGGTTCCGCTGGAAAAACTGGGCATTCCTTCCCAGCAGTTCTTCGGCGATATCCGGCTGAAAAGGCACCTGTTTCAGGACCCGGTACTTACCGCCGGGGTAAGGGACTATCATTCCGGCGATAGCCTGAAGCGGATTCACTGGAAAAGTACCGCCCGACTCGGCAAGCTGCAGACCAGGGTGTACGAACCGACGACTACCGTCGACATCAGTATTTTTCTGGATGTGCGTACCCTTATAGCTCCTTTACAGGGGAGTGTTCAGCAGCTCCAGGAACTGGGAATTATTACCGCAGCATCGATTTCCCAGCATGCCCTGAGGGGAGGTTTCCGCGTCGGCCTTTACGTCAACCAGATAACACGCTTTTCCCGGGGTTTAGTCAGGGTACCGCACAGCCAGCACCCCGACCAGATGGTGCGTATACTGGAAGCCCTGGCACAGCTGCATCAGGTCGAGACGATACCGGTGACCCGTTTCATACAGCAGGAAGCCAGGGGTCTTCCCTGGGGAAGCACGCTGGTGGTTATATCGGCACAGCCCGTGGATGAGTTGCTGGCAACTTTGCTGGATTTAAAAAGGGTGGGACGCAGCGTGGCACTCATCAAGGTGGGTGGTAAGGCACCGGAGGTAGGCGCCAGCAACCTGCCCGTTTACCACATTAATGACGATGTTGCCTGGGAACTGATAAAGGAAATCGGTCTGAAAGACGCATGATGAATAGATTCAGGAATTTCGACTGGCTGGCGGTTGTTTTATACCCTCTGGCGGTAATCCTCATGGAATCCTTCTGGGTATATCCCTGGCTGGTCTGGCTGGGGGGCTGGCCGATTTTCTCCGAGCAGCGCCCGGCGTTGAGCCTGGCTGCGGTTATCATCATGCTCGTGGTTTCGCTGCTGGTGACCAGGATATTACTCCGCCAGAAGTGGCCGATGCGGGTAATACAGACTGCCGTTATCGGCGGCGGTCTGGTCACCATATTACTGGTGCTGGGTGTCGAATACAACGCCGGCCACGGATTCCTCAGCGGCGGCTGGTTTGTTCACGTGGGGCAGGTGCTGGAGAATACGGTTAACAGTCCCGATACCATCGTGGTGGCCCTGCCGGTACTGCTATATCTCTGGTGGCGGGGCATTATCCTGGGGCAAACGACATCCTATTTCAGGGACATCTACCGGTCCTTCCTGCTCGGCATGATAGCCCTTATCGTATTGATTGTTATCTGGCAGATTAGCTCGGGGTCGGAAGAATTCGTACCCCTGGGGCCGGGAATAGGCTTTAACGTAATAGCGTTCTTCTTCTTCGGTCTTATCTCAATAGCTGTCAGTCACCTCTACCAGATGCGCCGGTCAATGCCGAAGGAGGAAGCGGTGTTGACCTCGGTAAAGCGCTGGCTGCCGATGATGCTGGGTGTTGTCAGCAGCATAGCTATCGTGAGCTTTTTCGTTGCCAGTGTTTTCTCCGAGGAATTTTTCACCAGTATTGGCCATGGTATCAGTGCTTTTTTCAGCTTTTTAGGGAAGGTATTCACCTATATCATGGTTCCGTTTAATTACCTGTTCGATGGTATATTCTGGGTATTACGATGGCTTATAGACCTGATACGCACCGACCAGGAGTTCCAGCCCGAAGGACCCGGCGGGGGGGGGCTCCCGGGGTTTGAAGAGGTGGTGACGCGAGGAATGCCGGAAGCGGCGGTGCTGGCCATAAAATGGGTGATAATAATATTAATTATCGCCGCGGTAATTTTCATACTGGCGAAGGCAATATCGCGCTTTCGCGTCAGGCAGGCGCGGGACGAGATAGAGGAAATCCATGAATCGCTGTGGAGCTGGCGCGGGCTCTCGGATGATTTAAAGTTGCTCCTCAATATGATGGGGGCGAAATTCAAGAGAAAACGGGCACCGGCGATACCGAAGGACTTAACGGATGACGATTTATCACGCCGACTGAATATCAGGGAGATATACCGGCACCTGCTCTGGGAAGCAGCCCTCTCCGGCGTAGCCCGCCGCCGCTACGAAACGGCCAGTGAGTACGCCGGCCGTCTGGAGCAGGCTGTACCCGATAGCAGCGAGCCGCTGGATAGTATTACCGGCCTTTATATCGACGTCCGCTACGGCGAAACCAGCGCCCCGGAAGAACAGGTGGATAACGCCAATGTGCTGTGGAGAACGCTCCGCGGGCTGATACGGAGAGTCAGGGGAGAATAGGGAATTACAGATATTGAATCCTGAATACGGGGAAAAGCATCAACCGGAGGTAATTATGAATACAGGTTTTATAGGCATCGGGAATATGGGTAAACATATGGCCGGTCATATCCTGGACGCGGGTTATAATCTCGCCGTAAACGATTTGAGAAAAGAAGCGGCGGTACCCCTGCTGGAAAAGGGGGCCAAATGGTGCGATACTCCGGGAGAGGTAGCGGCGGCAAGCCGGGTGGTTTTTACCAGTCTGCCCACCCCTGCCAGTGTCGAAGATGTGGTTTACGGGAGGAACGGCCTCAGGACGGGGTGGAAAGAGGGAGATATTTACATCGATATGAGCACCAACTCACCTTCCCTGATAAGGAGGATAGCCAGGGACGCCGGAGCTATCGGCGTGGCCGTACTGGATGCCCCGGTAAGCGGCGGGACGAAAGGGGCCGAAGCGGGTACTTTAGTTATCATGGTCGGGGGTGACCCTGATTCTCTGCAAAAGGTTCGAGGGGTACTGGAGACCATGGGAAAGAAGATATTCCCCGTGGGGGATGCCGGCTGCGGTAATGTCGCCAAGCTCGCAAATAATTTGATATCACTCGCCTGCAATTCAATCTCGGCGGAAGGCTTTGCCCTGGGTATTAAAGCCGGGATTAATCCGCAGGTGCTGTGGGATATTATTACAGTCAGCACCGGGAATAACTGGTGCCTCCAGCAGTATCACAATACCACTTTCAAAGGCAATTTCGAGCCCGGGTTCAGGGTCGACCTTGCTTACAAAGATATAGGGCTGGCGCTCGACCTGGGTAAAGAATACGGCGTGCCGCTCCCCGTAGGAGTTACCGTGCAAAAAGACCTTCAAAATACTATGATGGAGGGTTTCTCGGACAAGGGGGTTGATGCGGTGATACTGCCTCTGGAAAATGTCACCGGAGTGCCGGTGCGTTTAGACGAGTAGATAACGGACTTATCAGTAATTTCAAGGAGGGGAAATGATAGTTGTCAACAGCGAAAACATAGAGGCCGTTCCGACTCAGGACGAAATTGTTAAGAGTGACCCGGTCACCAGGAAGGCATTGATTGATGCTAAAGATGCGGGGGGATACGGAATTCTACTGGTAACCTTCGGTCCGGGAGCCAGGCTGAACTTCCACACCCATACCTACGAGCAGATTCTGTACGTCACCGAGGGAAAGGGCATCGTGGCCACCAAAGAGGAAGAGCAGGTCGTGACGCCGGGTACGGTTATCTTCATAGCGCCGGGCGAGGTGCACTGGCACGGGGCTACCGGGGACTCCTCGTTCTCGCATATCGCCATACAGAAGCCTGGGATAAAGCTGGCGCAATAACGGCAGGATAGAGATACGGATTCCCGCCCGGAAACAGAAAGCGCCGGTATACCCGACACTTTCTGCATGGTAGAAATTATTCCTGAATATTCGCTGTCTTCCTGCTAAGCTTCCACTTCTTTGATAATCTCCGGTACCAGTTCGTCCCATCCCAGAGGCATGATATGGACTCCCTGGCAAAGCGGCTTGACCTGCCTGATAATGCGGGCGGTAATTTCCGCCGCCTTCTTCTTGCGGTCTTCTTTGGGGGTATCCGACATCTCGTTGATGATATCTTCCGGGACAGTAATTCCCGCCACATTTTCATTCATAAACTTGGCCATGGCAGCGCTCTTGAGTATAACGATTCCCGCAATGACGGGTACGTTGAGACTCTTTACCTGGTTGATGAAAGACTCGAATTTATCCGGCTCGTAGATGGCCTGGGTCTGGAAGAACCTGGCGCCGACCGCTATTTTTTTCTTCATTTTAATGATTTGGGGTTCCATCGGCTCCGCACCCGGGGTTACCACTGCGCCCAGAAAGAAGTTGGGGTTGCTATCGAGTTCGTGGTCCGACATATCGCGTCCCTGGTTTAGCGTACTGGCCGCTTTTAATAGCTGAACCGAATCTAAATCATAGACGGGTTTCGCTTCGGCGTGGTCGCCCATGGTGGGATGGTCGCCGGTGAGGCATAGCACATTCTCAATACCTAACGCCCAGGCGCTCAGCAGGTCCGACTGAAGAGCCAGTCGGTTCCGGTCGCGACAGGTTAGCTGAAAAATCGGCTCTATACGCCGCTCGATAAGTTTACTGGAAACGGCCAGCGAGCCAATACGAAGCACCGCGCTCTGCAGGTCGGTTATATTAATGGCGGTTACATAATCCCGCAGCAATTCTGCGTCATGCAGACATTTCTCGATATTTACACCTTTAGGCGGTCCTATTTCTCCCGTGATGACGAATTTCCCGCTTTCCAGTTTCTCTTTGAATTTGCTCACGTTTGCTTCCTCTCCTTACTACTTGATTAGAGTTGACTTATCTAGTCCTGCCTCGAAATTGTAACGTCTCCGGCGAGAGACCTGAAGGTTACCTCTGTTCCAGCCATGGTAAGAGAACGGGGGCGACTCCACCTGGAGTTGTTCTTGGGCATGATATATTTATCCATCTTATCAAGCTGTCCGAGCTCTTTGAGGCGGTCGTAAATAAGCTGCCAGCCGCAATCCCGGTTTCTGTCCACCTCACACTTGCCATTCTTGGCTCCACCGCATGGTCCGTTTAGCAGGCTCTTGGCGCAAAGCGTGACCGGGCAAAGACCGGCAGTATACTCGACAATACAATCACCGCAAAGGGAGCAGTATTCGGTGATAAAGTCGTCCGTTACCGTCTCCCCGCCGAATATGGTGTCGCACCCCGCGTGGACCATGCCGCCGTCAGTGGCATCCATTACGGTATGAATACCCTGCCCGCAGGCAAGAATGAGGAAAGAGTCTGCCTGTTTTGTTACTTCGCCATATTCCTCTTGTAATACTTTCTTAGTGTTTGCGAGCTTACAAAGCGAAATACCTTTTGGTTGAGGGACGCACCATCCGACCACATTCACTCCTCTTTTCTCCAACCTGCTTGCCATTTCTTGGGTATCAGGTATACCTCCTGAATGGCATTTGGCGGCACAATTGTCACAACCGACCACAAACACCTTTTCTCCGGGGTCCAGATACCCGATGATTTCATCAATGGGCTTTTGGATTGTTGCGTGCACGGATATACCTCCTGAATATATTGTGCTATCTACTGCCCGTATTGCGAAGAACGTGTTGATATACTTACAGATGCCGGGGCAATGAATGAGATAACCGATAATATAATACTATAGGGGGGTATAGTATATCAAACATGGTGATATGTGAAAAGTTAAGGGGGAGCATCACTGCTCCCCCTCTAAAAGACTTTTTAAGGTTTAAACAACTACCATTGAACAAACATCGGCATGACGACGTGCGTGTAGTTATCCACGCCCACCGGGCGGATAAGGCCGGGACTGGAGGGATTGGTGGTTTCCAGCGCCACTTGCGCTTCGTGGAGCACGCTCAGGACATCGGTCAGGTATTTGCCGTTAAAGGCAATCTTGGCTTCGTCACCCTCAACCGTGGCGTCTATCTCGCCGACATCATCGCCAATCTCCTCAGAGCGGGCGGAAATGGAAATCTTGCCGGGATTCTTCTCGCTCCCGGGCGTTATTACCAGGCGGACGATGCCGCTGCCGTCACGCGCAAAGATTGAAGCGGTCTTGGTGGCGCGTAGAAAGTCGGCGACGCTGACAATTACCCGGGTATTATAGCTCTGAGGGATAAGCTGCGAGTAGTTGGGGAAGGTTCCCTGGACGAGCTGGGAGACCAGTTCCATGTTTTTTAGCCGGAAGAGCACCTGGCTCTTGTTGGGATTTAATGTAATATCGACGGCCTCTTCCTGTTCGGCTATGAGTCGATTTAACTCGGCCAGAGTCCGTGACGGTATAATAACCTCTGTCTTCTGGCTGACCGCGTCGGCAATGGGAAGCTTATAAACCGCGAGTCGGAATCCATCCGCCGCCGCTAGCGTCAGCGAATCTCCTTCGAATTGGGAGCAGATACCGGTGAGCACCGGACGTGATTCCTCTGTAGCGGCTGCAAAGACAACCTGGTTAATTGCCTGGCGTAGAGCTTCGACTTCAACCTTCGTGGCAATACCGTCGTCAACGCCGGGTATCGGCGGGAATTCTTTGGCATCAACCCCGCTGATACGGGCTTCGTAGCGGGCGCACTTTAATCCCAGGGTCTTGGTCTGCGGGGAAAGTTGAATATCAATCGTATCGCCGGGCAGGGAACTGACAAACTCGGTGAGAAGTCGGGCGGGTACCGTAATGGACCCCTCTTCTTCTATTTTGGCGCCGATCCAGCAGCTGATAGCCATCTCGAGGTTGGTGGCCACGAGTTTCAGGCGCCCCTCTTCGGTAGCGAGGAGGACGTTATTGGTTATGGGCAGGGTTGTCCTGGTGGCTACGGCCCTTCCTACGATATTAAGTCCCCGGTTCAGATTCTCCTGAAGACATGATAATTTCATGGTGCACCCCCAAATGCTAGTGGTGGACTAGTATACAACATAATTTGTTACTATTCAAGCTCTATCGTGCCGCTTTTACCGCCGCTTTTCCGCACCAGGCGGATGTCCTCTATTTTTATACCGCGGTCGATAGCCTTGCACATATCATATATCGTCAGGGCGGCCACGGATGTAGCCGTCATCGCTTCCATCTCCACGCCGGTCTTGCCGGTGCTCTCGACCGTAGTAGTAATTTCTACGGTGCTCTTCGCCTCGTCGAGACTGAACTCGATGTTGACATTTCCTATGAGGATGGGGTGGCATAGTGGTATTAAGTCGGGCGTGCGCTTGGCGGCCATAATACCGGCGAGCTGAGCTACCGAGAGAACATCGCCCTTGGCGGCCTTGCCCTGCTTGATTACCTGGAAGGTGGCCGGCTGCATCTTCACGACACCTTTGGCTACGGCTACACGGGCGGTATCCGCCTTCCCGGTGACATCTACCATTCGGGGACGACCGTCATCATCCATGTGGGTCAGCTTGGCCATATTTAACCCCCTACCTGAGAGAAAGGCCTGCCGTTTCTTTTTTTACCCTCGGCAAGATGATGGCCTTTCGGTTTACTGGCAATCGCCTTTTCAATCAGGTTTTTCAGTTCCATGACCGATGCACCGCTTCGCAGGGGTTCCTTCAGGTCAATCTCCTCCTCGCTTAAAAGGCAGGGACGGAGCTTGCCATCGGCGGTTAGGCGGAGACGATTGCACCGGTAACAGAAGTGTTCCGTAATCGGCGTGATGAAGCCGATGGTGCCTTCGGCGCCGGGCAGGCGGAAGTATTTGGCCGGTCCATTGCCCACGTCGACCTTCCACGGCTCCAGTTTGCCCAGTGATTCGATACGTTTTCTCATCTCGCTGACAGAAAAGAGCTTCGTAAATCCGGAATCATCACCGTTGACAGGCATCTGCTCGATAAACCTGACATGCCAGCCTTCGCTGACTGTTTTGGCGGAAAAATCGGTAAGCTCATCGTCGTTGACCCCGGCCATGACCACCATGTTGATTTTAACAGGGGTTAGCCCCGCCGTCTTGGCGGCCTCGATGCCTCTCAGAGTGTCTTCAAGAGCGCCGCACCGGGTAATCTTATTAAATCTTTCCGGTTTCAGGGAATCTAGGCTGACGTTAACCCTGTGCAGGCCGGCCTCTTTAAGGGTGGCGGCATGTTGCGCCAGCAGGATACCGTTGGTCGTCAGCGAAATATCGTCGATAGCTTCGATACCCACCAGCAGCCTTATCAGGTCGGACAGTCCCGCCCTGACCAGCGGCTCGCCGCCGGTAAGCCTGACCTTATTGATGCCCATCTCCGCGGCGGCTTTCACCACGATGTAAATTTCTTCATAGCTGAGGATGTCGGCGTGCGCCATCAGGGGGACGCCTTCTGCCGGCATGCAGTAAACGCAGCGCAGGTTACAGCGGTCGGTCACCGAGATGCGTAGATAGTTTATCGGGCGTTGAAAAGAATCTGAAATTCCGGTCATGATAGTATCCTCTACGGGTTATTATACATGAAAGTGTTATCAATTCGCTATTATCATAAGAATAAAGGGCTTGCTGCTTTGATATATAATGGAAAAACCCGAACTGATGCGAATTTAGCGGGCTAATTTCTTCAGCACTTCCCTTGCTTTCTCCGCCGCCTTCGCCCGGTGGCTTATCTTGTTCTTTTCCTCTGGCGTCAGTTCTGCCATCGTTTTACACAGCTCGGGTAAGTAGAAAATAGGGTCGTAGCCGAATCCGTTGTAACCCCTCGGTTCCGTGGTGATGAGTCCGCGGCATTCGCCGGAGCAGAGTTCTACCTCGCCGTCGGGTGCGGCTATGGCAATCACGCACCGGAAGCGGGCGGAACGCCTGTCCCCCGGCACATCCTTGAGGCGTGACAGAAGGTAATTTAATCTATCGATATCCGAAGCGTCTTCTCCGGCGTAACGGGCTGATAAAGGACCCGGCTCGCCCCCCAGAGCATCCACCTCAAGTCCGGAGTCGTCCGCCAGAGACAGCAGCCCGCTTTCCTTAGCCAGGGCAATTGCTTTGAGTCCGGCATTTTCCTCAAAGCTGCTCCCGGTCTCATCAACTTCCGTGGTGATACCAAGCTCCGACGGTGTTACGATTTTAAAAGGAATTCTCCTGAGCAGACTTTTATACTCCCGTACCTTGCCCTTGTTATTGGTCGCCAGCAGGAGCTTGTTTTTGTGCACTGGAACTTCCTTATCGTTATTTATGGATGAAGCCGCGGCGGTCACCGCGGCTTCTCTTATTGATTAATAATAGCCCCTGACTTTAATTCAGTCAAGCTCTTCAAATCTGTCTTTTATCTTCTCCATCACCTGCGGCATGGTGGTGTATTCCATTTCGTCCAGGGGCAGGCGGTGGGGCTCGAAAGGACCGTGGCGCCGCATCATGTCGGCCATCTCGTTAGCATGATGGCGTGCCAGGTCGAACGCCTTGTCGGCAAGCATGTCCCGCGGGCCAACCAGCATGCCGTTGTTTAGCTGGTAGCCGAGGCAGATAACTCGCGGCGGACCGTCAAAGCGGGAGGGTGTGCTGTCTTCAATCGATACCGGCATCAGCGGACCCATGTGGGAGCCGCGCATCCATCCCTCCACCAGCACCGGTGACGCGAACGGCTCCAGTATTTCGCCGACCGCCGGGAAAATGCCCTGCGCCCTGACGACGCATACCGGGTCGTCCTTGCCGACGTACTTGCCGGCCAGCAGCGATAGGCGCTCTGTCGAGGAGGCTGAAGCTATTTCTCCGGTCTCCTTGTGGTAGACGTACTTAACGGCGAATCTCGCCGGCGCCCCGATGAACACCAGCATATCGTATATTTCTTCGGGGGCGCTAAAGCGTATTTTCTTGTGTTCTTTGACATCGTGAACCTCGAAGACATAGCCGGAATGCATACTGGGGGCGATGACCAGCCCGATGGTATTGAAGGGGTCGGCGAACATCTTGTAGAGAGGCATATTCCAGGCTCCGGCGGAGGTCTTGTCCGCCATGAAGATAAGGACGGGCTCGGCTGCCCTTTCTTCGAACTCCATTTCGGCAAGACCGGGTCCCATTCCTTTAACGTTGCCGGAAAAGGCGTCGGTTAACAGGTCCTGCCCGGCACCATAAAGCTTCATCTTTTTAGCCAGCTCGGTACCGGTAATAAAGGTGTCCCAGGCAAGTTTATGTATTTCATAGTTGCCTGTCCCCTTCTGATGCGTCATGATGAGCTGCAGGTCGTCACCACATTTGGTCGCCTGGCAATCAATTAACATTCCCTCTTTTTTAGCCTTATTCAGGCATTCCTGGGCTAGAGCAATAATGTCCGGATGTGATTCGGAGTGCCCCACGTAACCGCCGATGTCAGCTTTAATGACGCTCAGTGTAATCTTCATAATACCCTCCGTTTTATTTAGTATTCGATGCCCTTGCGGGCTTTGATGCCTTTATCAAATGGATGCTTGACCTTAACCATCTCGGTTACAAGGTCGGCCTTCTCAATCAGTTCGTTATCGGCATAACGACCGGTAAGGATGAGTTCTACGTGGGGAGGTTTGTCTTCGATGAGTTTGATGACTTCGGCAGTTTCGATAAGATTGTATTCCAGGGCGACATTCACTTCGTCAAGAACCACCAGGTCATAGTTACCGCTAAGGGTGGCTTCTCTGGCTGCCGCCAGGGCTGATTCTGCCTGCTCTTTCTCTTCCGGCTTGATATTAAGGGGGTCGGTAAATTCCCGGAAGCCGGACTTGAATATCACGATATTGGGGAGTTTTGGCAGGGTGCTGAATTCACCGTACGCGTAGTCGCCCTTCATGAAGAAAACAATGAATACCTTTAAACCGTGGCCGGCAGCCCTGAGTATAGTGCCCAGCGCTGCTGTGGTTTTACCTTTGCCGTTACCGGTAAAGATCTGAACCAGACCCTTTCCGTTTTTATTGGTCAATGAAGCCCCTTATCGTACCGGAACTTTCATGTTTGAACCATCGGCATTGTGAAATCCTGACTCTCTGATTTCCCGGGCAGGTAGACTCTGAGAAGCACTCCATACAGCTATCAGGATTCTTGGCATTGTGCCCACTATCTCAGTTTAGCAGTACGCTCTATCGTTGTCAATTGGCGGGAGATGTTTCAGGCCTGCCGGATGGCCTTCGGTCTCGTCCTGAAGAAGGTCGTAATTCCCGTCAGGGCTGGCAGCGCGATGCCGTAAGCGATGAGCACTCCCGGCATGTGCAGCAACCAGTCCACCAGGGGCAGCGTGATGAACAGGAAGGCCATGGACGGGGTAACATTCCTCCTGAAGATGAGGATTAGCAGGGTGGGTAGTGCCAGAATGAGCATTGGCAGTGTTACCAGCACCAGCAGTATGCCGATGGTGATGCTCACTCCCCGCCCGCCCCGGAAGCCGAGAAAGACCGGCCAGTTATGACCGATGACGGCCGCCAGGCCGGTGAACAAGACTGCAACCTGGGACATATTGGCTGCCTGGGCGATAAGGATAACCGCGGCTCCCTTGGCGGCATCGATGATGCCCACGGCAACGCCTGCCTTGGCTCCCAGCTCGCGGTAGGCGTTAGCGGCACCCGCGTTCTCGTCCCCCATCCGGCGGATATCCCTGCCCCACAGGATACGCCCGGTAAGATAAGCCGTCGGTACGGCGCCGAGGAGATAGCCTATTAAAATCATCAGCCAGACAGGCATATTATGTTCCTTTCAGGCTAGTGCTGCACTGATTATATCTAATTCTATTAGAGTTAGCCAGCATATTACTTAAATGCAAACTCTACTCCCGCTTTTGCGTGTATTTTAGTGGTATCAAATACCGGTATTTTTAAATCATCCTGTTTTATCAAGAGAGTTATTTCTGTGCATCCGAGGACGATTCCCTGGGCGCCTTCTTTTTCCAGTTTGGCTATTATATTCTTGAATTTTTCTTTTGAAACTTGGCTAATTTTTCCTAAACAGAGCTCGTCATATATTACATTGTGGATGACTTCCCTGTCCGGTTTATCCGGAATAATCACCTTTAGCCCGAATTGTTCTGATAGCCGCCCTTTGTAGAAATTTTCTTCCATGGTGTACTTTGTTCCCAGCAGCCCCACGGTCTTTAATCCCTTTGTCTTAATTTCTTCTCCCGTGGCGTCGGCGATATGAATTAACGGAATTGAAATAGCTGCTTGGATTTCCTCTGCCGTTTTATGCATGGTATTGGTGCAAATCAGGATACATTCCGCACCGCCAGCTTCCAACTTCCTGGCTGCATCAATCATGATACCGTTAAGTTTTACCCATTCATTTTCGTTTTGTAACTTCTCTATCTCGGCAAAATCAAAACTATATATCAGGCATTTGGAAGAGTGCCATCCTGAGAGTCTTTCTTTGGTAAATTCATTGATGAGCTTATAATACTCTGCGGATGACTCCCAGCTCATTCCTCCTATAAGTCCAATCACCTTCATTATTTTATCTTCTTTTAAAGACTTGTTAACGTCTGGTGCCGGGGGTGGGACTCGAACCCACAAGGGTTGCCCCGGCGGATTTTAAGTCCGCTGCGTCTGCCATTTCCGCCACCCCGGCGCGCTCAAAATCATTGTAGGTGCTAAAAGTAGGGGTGTCAAGGACGGTACCGGCGGACCGATTGAAAGCCACTTGACTCTATGCTTAAAATATAATATCGTGCTGGGAAGCGATACGTATTCCATGTCTCGTCGTCACTCCATTAAATAAAAGGGGGTATCTATGGAAACGCATGAATTTTTATCGGGCGCTTACGGGGGTATATTAAGAACGCTGGAATACACCCTGGAAGGGCTTACCGGGGAGGACCTTAACTGGCAGCCCAATCCCGACTGCAACAGCATCGGCTGGCTGGTCTGGCACCTGACGCGCTGGCAGGACTTTCAAATATCTCAGTTTATGGGTGAAGAACAGCTGTGGATTAAGGACGGATGGCATAAGAAATTCGGCAGGCCTGCCGACCCCCAGGACGCCGGGATGGGCGATAAGCCTGCGGACCTGGCCGCGTTCATATCCCCCGATGCCGGGACGCTGCTCGGTTATCATAAAGCGGTGCTGAAAAGGTCGCAGGACTATTTCCCCACCCTGAAAAAAGCCGACCTGGACAGGGTGGTTGAAGGCACGCCTTTCAAGCCCCCGCCGACTTTCGGGATGATGCTTATCGGTACTTTGAGCGACGGACTGCAGCACGCCGGTCAGGCGGCTTACATACGGGGACTGCGCCAGGGCTTCGGCTGGCACTAGTGGCTGCCGGAAAATCCGGTATTTATTACGAAAATCGGATAAATTTCGTATCAGGGTATTGACAAATAAATATTTTCGTATTATTATGCGCAAATGACCATGAAGGACAACGCCGTAGAGCCCAAATATATAAAAGGGCAAAAGGTTATCATCCAGCCCGCCGGTGAGCAGGGTATGACGCAGCGCGAAAATGATATCAACCAGTACGCGGGGCAGGTCGGCGAAGTTTCCAATTTCTACTGGATGGAACCGCCCAGCGGCCAGGTATTTTATATCTATAATGTTAGTGTTGGTGCGAACAGGAAAGAGATAGCTGTTTACGAGGACGAAATAGTAGCCTGTTTATCGTAGCAAGGGGAGGGGTGGGGAACGCGGGTTATCGGGTATTCCGGTAGCCCGTTTATTATTTGGGGGGCATGCCAATATGGTTAAGCAGTTTCGCACCGATGCCTTTTCTTTGATAATCTGGTAGTACATTTCATCTCTTTGTTACTTCACGGTAAGCCGGGAAGTTCGATTTGGTTGACTATATCTATAGTCTCCTGGTTGATGAATCAGCGCATCACGCCTAGGTTTGTTCTCCCCTTACCTTGATAATTCTTCAGGTATCCCAATCTACTTGAACGTGACAATATGGACAATTGTGCAATCAGGGTGAGAGGCGAGTTGGGTATCGTAGTGATGCTTAGCCTATGTTTATGCCTAGTCAGATAAACCAAGCGTTTTTGCTCTCGGCTACACGGCCTGCGAGAAACTACCCCGTTGAGCATGTTGATTTTTCCAAACAAAGAGAATATCCTTGAAAAAACTATCATCATAAGTAGGAAACCTATTATTGGAGGTGGGAAAATGTACGAGAAAATACTTGTTCCGTTGGATGGTTCGGAGTTAGCCGAAGTAGCCTTGCCCTACGCTGAGGAACTGGCGGGAAGACTGGGTTCCGAGGGCACCCTACTATATGTTA
>JAUWGD010000030.1 GCA_030606585.1 Dehalococcoidales bacterium
GGGCATGCGGCGGAAGGCCCAGGTCACGTAAAGGAGAATGCCGACAGCCGCGATAGCCACGGCGATGGCGGCGTTATTTACCGTTTCTGAAGCAACCTGCGGAGAGACCGATGAAAACTGTGCCTCCGTTAGCTGCCCGAAACGCCCGGACAAAGAGTCTTCTAACTGCGCCTTTTCACTATCGCTCAGTTCATGCGTGCGAATTAAGAACTGTCCTTCACCGGCGCTCTGTATAATGGCATCAGTATAACCCAGGCTGACCAGTTCTTCTTTAAACTGGTCGTATTCTACCGGCTCTTCGAATTTCACCGTCAGCATGGAGCCGCTGCTGAATTCAATACCTGACGGCAGGCCGACGCTCAGCAGTGATATAATTCCGACGAGAATTACTATCCCGGATATCAGGAAGAACCAGAATCTCTTGCCGATAATATCAAACATTATTTCTTGCCCCTGTCGATACTGAACAGAGCTTTATTCTTGCCCAGAGGACTGTGAATAAACAGGCGTAGCAGCGTACGCGTAACCATAATGGCGGTAAACATGCTTATTATCACGCCGAGGCCCAATGTCAGGGCGAAGCCCATAACCGGCGCGCTGGCAATAATACTGCTGCCCAGCCAGAAAAGAATAACGCACACGATTATCGTGGTTACGTTGCTGTCCCTGATGGCTGACCAGGCGCGGTTGAAGCCGGCTTCTATCGCGGCACCCAGTGTCCGCCCCATTCTCAGCTCTTCCTTCATCCTCTCGAAGATGAGGACATTGGCGTCAACAGCCATGCCGATGGAAAGGATGAAACCGCCCAGCCCCGCCAGCGTGAGCGTAACCGGAATCAGCTTGAATAACGCCAGGACAAGCGTCCCATAGAATATCAGGGCCAGGCTGGCTAAAACTCCGGGTACGCGGTAATAGGCAATCATAAAAATCATGACCAGTACTATGCCGATTAGTCCCGCCAGCCAGCTCATCTCTATGAAATCGGCTCCCAGCGTGGCCGAGACTTTCTCCTGGTAAAGCGGCGGCTGCTTTAAGGGCATGGGCAGAGCGCCCGATTTTAGCAGGTTAGCCAGCTCCTCCGCTTCATTAGGGGTGAAGTTACCTTCAATCTGGCCGCTACCCTGGTAACTCTGTTGCCGAATTTGCGGGGCTGAGAGTAGCGAATTATCGAGGAAGATACCCAGGGCGCGCTGCGGTGTGCCGTATTCTCCCGCGTTAAACAGTTTACTGGCTATCTGGTCGAAGATGACACTACCCTCACTGTTCCATTGAATGCTGATCACATATTTAGGAACGACATCTGATTGGTCGATTTGAGCAGCGGCATCTGATAACAGGTCGCCGGTGAGGTGTGTGCCGTCCGTACCTGTGGCGGGAATCCATGACAGGCTGCTGGAGTATTCCTGTAAAGATGTACTATCGACTGGATTTCCGGACGCATCCGTGAGCATAATCTCGTCGTTATCTTTAACCAGGAAAGCGACGGTTCTGTCTTCTACCTGGCCTTCCTCGTTCTCCACACTCATGATAAATATCCGGTCGCTGGTTTCTCCCCGGTCGGCAAACTGTAGCTGGCTTTGTTCAAGGTAATAACCGAGGGTAACCAGCTGAAGCTCATCGGTTAATTCCACCTCTCTGAACTCGAGGAAGCCGGTCTGCTCGACCAGGCTCTTGGCGGCATCGATATCGGTGAATCCCGGTAGCTGTATCAGTACGCGGTCGTCTCCCAGCTGCTGAATTACCGGCTCGGCGACGCCGTATTTATCGATACGTTTTTGAATAGTCGTTATAACCCGCTTCATATTCTTGTCCAGTTCGGTGGCATTCTCGGTAGCATCAGCCTCATAGACGAGGTGCACGCCCCCGACGAGGTCGAGACCGAGGTGCAGTCCCTTTCTGCCGAGTCTCTCGGAGTCAACGGGCAGTATAGCCCACAGGGCAAATCCGAAGATTGCCAGTATCACGAGTAATGTTATGGCATTCTTTCTGGTCATTTCTCTCCCTGAGAGTCTTCACGCCGGAGCGTTCGAGTACGATTATTCAATAAACTCTTGATGTAATCAAGTGCCTGTTTTCGGTTGGTCACTTCCCCGGCAGCCTGTGCTTCTCGCAGAGCTTCCAGCAGCTCGCCGACGCCGGGGCCGGGACTAAGCCCGAAAGCTTTCATCACGTCATGCCCGTCAATCAATCTTGGCGGTTTTGACAGGCTTTCTTCTTCAAAACGTCTGTCCAGCACGTACCCTGTCATCTGTGTATGCTCCTGCCACTGGCGCAGGTCAAGAGAAGGGCCTCTGGTAGCCAGGTGGTCGGCGAGGCACAGGAAAAGCAGGTCGATACCCGCCTCACCGGTATCGCGGAAGTAGCGGTAGATAGCCCGGCGGGTGGGGATACCTTCGTGGCTCATCTGGGTTGGCCTCATATGATATTTTACCAGGAGTTCTACCAGCTTGATTTCCCGGTTGCTGAATCTCAGCCTTTCCATGATAGCGGCGGCGGTAGCGGCCCCTTCCTGCTGGTGTCCCAGGAAGCGCGCCCGGCCGTCATCCATGGTTTTAGTCTGGGGCTTGGCGATATCATGGAGAAGCGCTGCCAGCTTGAGAAGCGACCTTCTCGTGCTGCCGCTGCTTACTGACTCATCGAAGTGCCGGCTCAAATCCGGCGACCATGGTACCGGGGTCAGGATTTCTTCGCCGGCGTATTCCAGGGTTCCTTCCCTGAGAACGAACTCAACGGTTGCCACGGACTGGATGGAGTGGTCGAAGACGTCCCAAACATGGACTTTGGGCTGGTCGACCCCCCTGGCGGGGTTCAACTCCGGTATCAGGGCGGTGAGCAGTCCCAGCTCGTCAAGGTAGGCCAGACGCTGTCCGGCGCCGGGCATTGCCAGCAACCGCAGCAACTCCTCTCTGACTCGCTCCCCGGCGATATCGGTGATGAGTTGGCTGTTCCGGTGTATCAGCCGTTCGGTCTGGCTATCGATGCTGAAGCCGAGTTCCGCGGCGATGCGTACCGCCCGTAGCAATCGGGCGGCATCGGCCTCGAAGACCGTCTCGCTGACGACTCTCACCACGCCCCGGTTCAGGTCTTCCCGGCCGTTAAAGGGGTCTTTGAGCTTTTCGGGATTGAGAACGGCTTTGAAATCTTTATCAAGTTCGATAGCCATGGCATCTATGGTAAAGTCGCGATGCGCCAGGTCCTGCTCGATGTCGCCTTTAAGCGTGGTAAAATCAATCTGCCATCTGCTGTCGGGCAGTACTACCCTGGCCACGCCATTCTCTTCGTCAAGCGGTATATATTTACCATTCAAAACAGCGGCAACTACAGGAGCTATTGACAGGGCGTCGGCAGCCACGGCGATATCGATATCAGCCGTATCGCGTTCCAGCAGCATATCACGCACGAAACCACCGACGAGGTATGCAGGGATACCTTCTTCGGAAAGGATTCGGCTGATTTTTGTCAGTAGCCGGGAAGCCTCGGGCTTGACGACTAATCTCAAATTTTCCATTGTTGTTAGAGGTGTTAGTGGAGGCATCTGTTAAATGATACTATCAAGCGCTAAATTTATCAAGTAGCGGTTTTAATGATTTTAACCTTGACGCTGCTATAAAAGTCGGTTTAAGATTAGCCTGGACAGTGTGCCGGGCAGGAGGGAGAAAAAATGCCGTATGACGCCGTTATTTACACAAAGAAACGCCAAGTAGCTAATGTTATCCTGAATCGACCGGATGCCGGTAATGCCGTAAATGGGCAGCTGGCACAGGAGCTGGAGGAGGTCTGCGACCGGATAAATCGGGACGATGATGTTTACGTGGTGACGCTGACCGGGAGCGGGGAGACCTTCTGCAGCGGTGGTGAGGTAGAGCCGGGTAATATTACCTGTCGTCCCGCGGCTGCTATCGCGGGTATCGACCGACCCGTTATCGCCGCCATTAACGGCGATGCCCTTGGAGAGGGCCTGGAAATAGCCCTCAGTTGCGATATCCGGCTTGCCTCCAGTAAGGCGCGACTGTGCCTGCCGCAAGTGGCCCAGGGGCGTATCCCGGTGGACGGCGGCACGCAGCGCCTGCCCCGCATAGTTGGGAGGGGGAAAGCCTTGGAACTGCTCCTGACCGGTGACATGATAACCGCCGGAGAAGCCCTGGAAATAGGACTGGTGAGCAAAGTAGTGCCGCCGGCGGCGCTGACGGAAGAGACCGTAAAGCTGGCGGAGACCGTCGCCGCCAAGGGACCCATCGCCTTGAGGTATCTCAAGGAAGCAATCAATAAAGGAATGGACATGACGCTGGAGCAGGGGCTGAGACTTGAGGCAGACCTCTATTTCCTGCTGCATACCACCGCCGACCGTACCGAGGGTATTAAAGCCTTCCAGGAGAAGAGACCCCCAAAGTTCAAGGGACGATAGCAGGGGAGTCCAGGAGGGGAGAAGCCCCCAAACATACTAGGGAGGCTTGGAGGGACGCAGTCCCTCCAAATAAATTCCTCCCCCTCTCCTGTGAAACCTCGTCAGGAGAGGGGGATACAGGGGGTGAGGTAGATAACATAACATGAGCGGTTTTGAAGTTATTATCTACGAAAAGCAGGACGGCATTGGCTGTATAACCCTTAACCGTCCTCAAGCACTTAACGCCTATAATATCAGAATGCGGGACGAGTTATACGAGGTGCTGGGCGCTATTAAAGCCGACCCCGAAGTTGAGGTGGTTATCCTGAAGGGGGCGGGAGAGAAGGCTTTCTGCGCCGGCGCAGACCTCACCGAATTTCTCACCGCGCCGTCGCCGGTAATAGCGCGGCGGGCGCGCTTTGAAAGAGATGTCTGGGGGCTTTTCCTGAGCATCGATAAACCATTTATCGCCGCGATGCACGGCTATGTGCTCGGTTCCGGGATAGAGATGGCGCTCTGCTGCGATATCCGGCTGGCCTCGGAGGACGCCCGCTTTGGCCTGCCGGAGCCGGGACTGGGGATTATACCGGCCGCCGGCGGCAGCCAGACCCTGCCCCGGACAATCGGCCGGGCGGCGGCGCTGGAAATGCTTCTCAGTGGCCGGTGGCTCACGGCGGAGGAGGCGTATCGACTCAAGCTGGTCAACCGCGTGATTCCCCGCGGCGACTTACTGCCGGAAGCCGAAAGGCTCGCCGTAAAAATTAAATCGCATAATGGTCTGGCGGTAAGCCATGCCAAGCAGGCGGTGGTGAGGGGACTTGACCTCAACTTGGCCGAAGGACTGGAGCTCGAGGCTCGACTGGGGCATTATTTATTAACCAAGAAGGACACGGATTGAAATAGGAGATAAGTGAAATAGACTCACTTTCTTGAGCCTTGTTAAACAATGAGTTCATTGCAAATAGGCGTAGGAGGTTTACCATGGCAGAAGTTACGGTGGGACACCACCCAGAGTTAATAGCAGAGGAGGCAATGAAGGTATTTCAAAGACATTTTAGCGAATATGAAGTGTATAAATCGCCATTATTGAGCGGGGTTGTAGTAAAAAGAGACTTTGCTATTAAGAAGAGTGCCTGGATAGGAGTCTCCGTCGCATTGAAGCAAGAACCAGGTAAGACCAGTTTCGTTATCACTTACTTCATACCTTCACTGATAAGAAACGCCTTTGGTGGATTGTTTGCAATGCTGTTTCGTCGTTCAAGGTATAAGGCGATGGAAAACGAGGTGAAATCATTTATTGAAAAGGCAGAAGAGTTCGCCCCCTTAAGCAGAGGAGGATAATTTCTTTAGAGAGGCTAAGATGGACGACCAAGAGTTAGATATCCTTGCAGATAGAGTAGCCGACCTTATTCTGGAGAGTCGGAAACTGGTCGTCTTTACCGGCGCCGGCATCAGCACGGAGTCGGGCATTCCCGATTTTCGCAGTCCAGGCGGTATCTGGGACAGGTTCGACCCGGATGACTTTACCATAGATAAGTTCCTCAGCAATCCAGAATCGAGGCGCAAGCAGTGGCATATGTTAAAGGAGGGACTGCTGACCGACAAGGCGCTGCCGAATCCGGCCCACGATGCCATCGCCGAGCTGTACCAACTGGATAAGCTGGATTGCGTTATTACTCAGAATATCGATAACCTGCACGAGAAGGCGGGTGTCCCCGCCGACAGGGTATTCGAGCTTCACGGTAATATGCAGTGGGCGATATGCCTGGAATGCGGTCGGCGTTATCCCCTTGACGAGATAAAGCCCAGGCTGGACAAAGGCGAAGAAATCCCCGACTGTGAGGAATGCGGCGGTATGCTCAAGCCGGATATCGTCATGTTCGGGGAGCAGCTGCCGGTTAAAGTGCTGGAAGAGGCCAGCCGCCGCGCCATGGCCTCCGACCTGTGTGTTGTCATCGGCTCGACGCTGGTAGTCTACCCTGCGGCCTTAATGCCCATATATGCGGTCGAGTCCGGGGCTGAACTCGTTATCGTTAACCTCAGTTCCACCCCTATGGATCACCAGGCGGCCGTCCTCATCAGGGCGAAAGCCGGCGAAGCGATGTCGAAAATAGCGCAAAGTGTCAGGGAAAAAGTCGGCCGCTAATCCTTCCAGTCATTCCAGCGGAGGCTGGAATCCAGTCGGGGGGATAGGGGGTCTGGATTCTCGGGTCAAGCCCGAGAATGACATTATTAAATGATTTCACATCGCGTTCTGGTTTGATTTTTCCCTCTTAGAAGGGTTAGAATTAAACGTCAGTTAAAAATTTTCAGCTTTGGAGGTACGGAGTGAATACTACTGATTTTCTTAATATTGCCACGGCCATTTGCCCTGATAAAGCGGCCATAGTTTTTGAAGATAAAAGATACACGTTCAGCCAGCTCAACGAACGCGTGAACCGGCTGGCTAACGGACTTCAAAAGCTGGGTGTGAAGAAGGGCGACCGGGTATCCCTCATCCAGGTCAACTGCAACCAGTGCGTGGAGACGTATTTCGCCGTAGCCAAAACGGGCGCCATCTACCTGCCGCTGAACTTCCGCGCCAAGGAAAAGGAATTCACCTATATGCTCAATAGCGCCGAAGCCACCACCCTGATAATCGGCGAGCGTTACGTACCCATGATAAAAGCCATCCAGCCCGAACTCAAGTACCTGAAACACCTTATTTCTATTGAGACCAAGCATGACGACATGCTGTATTACGAAGATATAATGTCTTCTTCGTCGGCTGACGACGTAATTACCGAAATCGATGACGACGATACTACCATGCTGATGTACACCGCCGGCACCACCGGTTTCCCGAAAGGTGTCATGCTTTCTCACAATAGCTTCAGCTCGTACATGCTGGAGAATGTTTCACCGGCTAACCCGGAGTCTGATGAAAGCAATATCCTCACCGTGCCCCTCTACCATGTCGCCGGGATTCAGGCGATGATGGCGGCTATCTATGGAGGCAGGACGCTGGTCATGGAGCGCCAGTTCGAGCCTGGAGAGTGGATGACGCTGGTCAAGACCGAGAAAGCCAACCGTGCCATGATGGTGCCAACCATGCTCAAACAGCTTCTCGACCACCCCGATTTCAAAAAGCACGACCTCAGCAGCCTGCGGGTGATTACCTACGGCGCCGCGCCTATGCCTCTCCCTGTTATCAGGAAAGCGTTGGAGGAATTTCCCGGAGTAAGCTTTATTAATGCCTTCGGGCAGACGGAGACGGCTTCCACGATTACCTCCCTGGGACCTGAAGACCATGTCCTCACCGGCACCGAAGAAGAGAAAGAGAAGAAGTTGCAGAGACTGGCATCAATCGGCAAGCCGATGGCTGATGTCGAGATGAAGGTCATCGACGATGACGGCAAGACGCTGCCGCAGGGTGAGGTCGGCGAGATTCTCGCCAGGGGCCAGCGGGTCATGAGCGGCTACTGGAAGGACGAGGAAAAGACAGCCAAGACAATCGATAAAGACGGCTGGGTGCATACCGGCGACGTGGGTTACGTGGACGAAGACGGCTACTACTTCCTGTCGGGGCGTTCCAGTGACATGATTATCCGGGCGGGAGAAAACATTTCGCCCGAGGAGATTGAGAATGTTATCCGCGAGCACCCCAAGGTGGAGGATGTGGCGGTTATCGGCGTCCCCGACGAGACCTGGGGCGAGGAACCGCGCGCCGTGGTCATTCCCAAAAAGGGTGAAAAGCCCACTGAAGAAGAAATTATGGAGTACTGCCGGAAGGGACTGGCCAGCTTTAAGAGGCCTCGCACGGTAATCTTTGTGGACGAACTCCCCCGCAACCCCATGGGCAAGCTCATTAAGAAGGATATAAGAGAGAAGTACGGGAAACCGTAGGTAGAATTATTTGACAGAAAGAGAGGCCGGGATGGTTAGCAAGCTGTTCCGGCCTTTTATTTTTATTTTCGCCTAGCGTCCACACCACCCCCGGTGTTATCTTTTCCCACCCATGCCGCCCTCGCGTCATCGGCTGCCTATTCCATAATAGACTCCCCACACCCCAGAAAGCAGGGCGTCCAAGAGGGGCGCCAGCCCCTCTTCCTTTACCTTTCTTTTTATTGTCATTGCGAGCGCAGCGTGGCAATCCCATAGATATACTTAATCAGATGATAGAGATTGCTTCGGGCTTCGCCCTCGCAATGACAAACCATTTTAAACACTCTCGCGTATTTCAATTTGTAAACTTCACCAAATATAGCTATTATATCCGTGTAGATACGGATAGATTTTCCAATAAGGGAAGGAGATTAAGAATGCCAGCCACTAAATACGGACAGCACGTCAAGACTCTTAAGTTTAAAGAGTATGACCAGGGCGGTTTAAGACTGGAAAACGTCATGGACGGCAAGTACCTGGGGGTGGACGCCCATATCAGGTACGGCACTTTCTGGACAGCCGGTAAAATCGGCAAAAACCCGGATAAGCCGCACGTGCATGATTTCGACCAGGTACTGCTCTTCGCGGGGTCGGACATGGATGACATCGGCGAGCTGGGGGCGGAAATAGAGCTCTGCCTCGGCGAGGACCTGGAAACGCACATGATTACCACCACCACGGCCGTAGCCATTCCCAAAGGGATGCCCCATTTCCCCGCCACCGTTAATTTCCTGGAGAAAAGGTTCTTCTTTTACGAGATATCCATAGCGCCGGTATATAAAGAGACGGTGTTCAAGACCAGCAAGAAGCCAACCCCTCCGGTGGAATGGCGCGCGGAATCCAGGAAATATGTGATGCCCTTATCTTTTTCGCGGAAGGGCGCCTGGCACTACGGCCCGCTGAACCGGGATGACGGCGGCGGCTACATATCCTTTGTCGTCACCAAGGAGAGAGCGGGATTTGATTTTGTCATGCTATACGAAAGCATGAAGAAAGGGCCCTACAGAATCTGCCCTGACCCCGATAAGCCGCACGCGCATCCCACCACGCAGGTCATGTGCTTCCTGGGGACCGACACCGACGACCCCGGCGATTTAAGGGCGGAATTCGAGATATGCCTGGGTAAAGAAGAAGAGAGGCACGTATTCACCAAATCGACGGCCATCGTGACGCCGCCCTTCCTGCCGCACTGGCCGGGTGGCCTTTTAAAGTGCGATAGACCGATTATCATGGCGGACATTCACCCCTTCGGCAATGACCATTAAATAAAAAACAGCCCTTTTATCTGTTATACTTTTATCAATAAATTCTTGCACGGAGCAACCATGACGCTGGCGGATAAAGTTTTAGCCGGTGATGTTCAGGCCGCCGCCCGGCTTATCAGTCGGATCGAGGACGAGTCCCCGGATGCCCCCGGCGAGATGGACGCCATCTATCCTCATACCGGTAAGGCGTATATCGTGGGCGTGACCGGCGCCCCCGGCGCCGGAAAAAGCACCCTGACCGATAATCTCATCGACTTTTTCCGCAAACAGGATAAGACAATCGGCGTTATCGCCATCGACCCCACCAGCGCCCTTACCGGCGGCGCTATTCTCGGGGACAGGGTGCGTATGCAGCGGCACAGCGCCGACCCCGCCGTATTTATCCGCAGCCTGGCGACACGGGGATGGGTGGGTGGCCTGGCCCGGGCAGCCATCGGCGCTATTCATGTTATGGATGCCATGGGCAAGGATATCGTCCTGGTGGAGACGGTGGGTTCGGGGCAGATTGAAATAGATATCGTCAAAGCGGCGGATACCACGCTGGTTGTTTTAACCCCCGGTTCCGGCGATGAAATACAGACGATGAAGGCCGGCATACTCGAAGCCGCCGATATTCTCGTCGTCAATAAGGCGGATACGGAAGGCGCCGACCGCCTCAAGGCTGACCTGGAATCCATGCTGGCTCTGAAAGAATCCCCACCTGAAGAATGGCGGCCGCCCGTTATCCTGACCGAGGCGATAAACGATAAAGGCACGGCAGAACTGGCCGGGGCAATAATGGGTCACCGCGATTTTCTGGTCGAAAGCGGCGGGATGGCGGGGCGAAAGAGAGAAAGGGCCAGGCTGGAGCTGCTGGAAGCCGTGGAAGGCTTTGTTAAGGATTTTATCTATCGACTCGATGGCGGCGACTACCTGGAAAAGCTGGTGGACGACTTATTAAATGGCAGGATAAATCCTCAGCGCGCCGCCCGCGAGATTGCGGGTCGTCTGGCCGATGAGCTTGATAAGTAAAGGGTAGAGGTTAAGGCGGATGACCATCGCCCGCAGCCTTTTGGGGGACGGGTGGTATTAAGTGAGCAGCGCCTTCTCAAGACGCTGTACCAGTGAAGGCTCAGTACCCTGAGCTTTCAAATAGTCCCCGATAGAGCCGTATTCCCGCCGGAGTGTTGATAAGAACAGGGACATCGACTCCGGCACCGCTTTCCAGAAATAGTCCGGCAGGGGTTTGATGTGCTTTGCCATTTCAGGGTCGCTGTTTATTCTCCCAAGAAGCTCTTCCATGTAGGGAGTCGATAGCGTATAGTCTTCTATAATGACTTCATCTTCGACGCCCAAAATGCTCAGGAGGATAGCCGCCAGGATGCCCGTGCGGTCTTTGCCGATGGCGCAGTGAAAAACCAGCGGGTGGTTTTCCGGTTCGGCGATGATTTCCAAAGCCGCCACTATCCTTTCGCCGAATTCGCTCTTCCGCACGAGGTGTAAATAGAACTCTCCCATATTGGTAAGTTCACGGAAGAGTCGTTCGTCCTCTTCCCGGTTGCCCCCGGCAATAAAGGATATGTTGTGGTATCTGATATCGGTTTCGGAAAGCAGCCCGATTCCCTGCCGCTCTACTTCCAGGTTGCTTCTGAGGTCGATTACGGAAGTGAGTCCTATTTCTCCGGTGAGCCGGTCGAGGTCGTTCCCGGTCATGTTGCGGAATTCACCACTGCGGAAAAGACGCCGCCAGGCCATCGTATAGCCGTCCCGGGCCGGGTAGCCGCCGAGGTCACGGAAATTAATCACATTATCGAAATATATATGTCGTGTATATGGTTCTGTCATTATTTCTTTAATTTACCAGGCTGAATAACGGTCGGGCGCCCTCGCCCGCGGAATACTTATCGCCGGGGAAGACCTTGTGACCCATTTTCACCTTCTTACCGACGAGTTCCATGGAGGCTTCTTTCGGGTCGATTCCTTCCAGGTTGCCCATAATCCAGGGGCCATCATCGAGTTCCACCATAACGATGGTGTAGGGGACTTCATCCTCGCGCCCCTCCGAGGCGACGAACACGGTGGTAAAAGTGCGTATTTTGCCGCTGCCCTTAAGCTCAATAACATCCATGTCCGGGCTGGCGCACTGCCGGCAGACTATCTTGGGCGGCACCGTGATAGCTCCGCAGGCCCGGCACTTAAGTCCCAGGAGCTTATTCTGCTTAAGGGCTTCGTTGTAGTCTTTAAAAATCAGTTTATGTTCCATGTTACCAGCCCCTTTCGAAAATCATGTTGACCAGCGTGCCGCCGTCGCCGCCGAGCGTGTCCGTCATGCCGATTTTAGCATCGGGCACCTGGCGTTCCGGCTCCACCTCTCCCCGCAGCTGCCTGACCACTTCGTAGACCTGCCCGGCCCCCGTGGCGCCGATAGGGTGTCCTTTCGACTTAAGTCCGCCGGAGGGATTGACGGCTGTCTTCCCGCCGATATCCGCCTCGCCTTTCTCCCAGGCTTCGCCCGCCGTACCGTAGTCGAAGAAGCCGAGACTTTCGGCGGCAATCAGGCTGGCGATGCTGAAGCAGTCGTGAAGCTCGCAGAGGTCGATATCCTGCGGCTTGACCCCCGCCATTTCGTAAGCCCGCTGCGAAGATATTTCGCGCGCCCTGATTCTCGGCAGGTAATCGCTCTGGTTGCCGAGGGGACCGCAGGAAGACTGACCCGTGCCGGTGACATAGACGGGTTTGCCGGTGAGTTTGCTGGCGACCTCTTCCGAGGCCAGCACCACGGCGGCGGCGCCGTCGGAGAACGGACAGCAGTCGTGCAGGGTGAGCGGCGTGGACACCACGAAGCTGCCGAGCACTTTCTCGACGGTCATATCGGCGTTCTTGCCGTAGAACTGAGCCCTGGGATTGACGCTGCCGTGCTTGTACGACTGTATGGAAACGCGGGCCATCTGCTCCCGCAATTTCTGTAAGGGAATTTTATAGGTGTCCGCATAAAGGTGGGTCAGCATGGCGAAAACAGCCGGGAAGGTGATACCGGCGGGATATTCGTAGCGGGAATCGCTGAACATGGCAAAGGTTCTCGTTGCCAGTCCCGTGCCCATCGTGGCTGCCCTCTCGACTCCCCCCGCCAGGACGATATCGTAGTAGCCGGAGGCCACCCACATGCAGGCGTCCCGGATAGCCATGCTGGCCGAGGCGCAGGCGCCCTCGTAGCGGGTAGCGGGGACATACAGGCAGCCGATATTCTCGGCGGCGAGGGACTGCACCATCCCCTGCCCCTCGGCGAAGTCGCCCAGCGCGTTGCCGACAAACAGGGCTTTGATATCTTTCGGTTTGAGGTTCGACTCCGTAATGGCTTCCATAGCGGCTTCGGCGAACAGTTCGACTTCCGTCATATCCTGCGGGCCGCTGAACTTCGTCTCGCCGACGCCGACCACAGCTACTTTTTTCATACCAGACCTCCAGTTCAGGTTACAGATTGAGAAAATTCTATTGTATACGATTAATTATAAGGGGTTGAGGTGAGTTCTTGCAAAACGGCTCCGTATTATTCATAATTGTGGCGGCGTACGGAAGTGAATTGAAAATCGGAGGGTTAGATTACATGACAACGTTAAGTGAGTACAACCATTACGGAGAAGAGCTTGAGAAACTATTGATATTGAGGACTTCTCCCCTCGCCGTAAAAATGCTTCAAAAGGAGGCGGATATCCCGGAGGGCGCCGTCAGGCCGAAGAAAGACCGGGGCATCCATATCGCCCAGTGCCAGGCCTTCGCCATGTCCCGCCGCCAGAAAGAGACGGTGGCCATGCTGAAAGAGGACAACTGGTGCTTTGCCGCTCTCATCGCCTACGGACTGGTGGATAAGCCGGACGACCCCGAATTTCAGCGGTTCTTAAATTTCCCCACCTTCCCGAGGGATAAGTACATCGGCATAGTTTCCGCCCCCCTGAAGACGATTAATTTCGAGCCCGACGTGGTAATTATCTACTCCAACACCTCCCAGATGAGAAATTTACTGATGCCGTCCCATTTTATAGGTGAGGAAGCGGTCGTAAACTCACATTTCTTCCCCCCGGCCTGTGCATATCAGGTGGTGCCGGTAATGGCCGACAGCCAGCTGATGGTTACCCTGCCCGACCCCGGTGATTATACCCGGGCGCTGGCTGGAGAAGACGAGATTATCCTCTCCGTACCGAAGGACAAAATCGGAAAGCTGGTAGAGGGGGTCAGGCAAATGGAACAGGGGGACTTCGGGTATGCCCGCGCCCTGATGTACATGCAGCATGATTTCCCCCAGCCCCCGATGTACCAGACGCTATTCAAACGGTGGGGGCTTTATGATGAGGGGGGCATAAGAAATAGTAAGTGATAGCTGGTAAGTAAATATTTCATAGGAGGGTAATATGTCAATAGAAGGGAACAAGGCGTTAATCCGCCACATGGTCGAGGAGCTCAATAACGGTAACATTGCCGTGCTGGACGAAGCTATGGCGGAGAACTGTGTCTTGCGATTCTCCACCGGACAGGAGATGAACCGCGAGGGATACAAGCAGCCTCTCACGATGCTGATGAATGCCTTTCCCGCTCTCAAGGCCACCATCGTTAATATTGTCGCCGAAGGGGACGAATTAGCCGTCCGCTTCATACTGGAGGGGACGAACAGCGGTAGCTTCATGGGTGCGCCGCCGACAGGCAAGACCATCAAGGTTACCGAGGACTACTTCAGCCGCTTCGAAGGGGGTAAAATCGTGGAATACAATAACCTCATGGACGGGCTAACGTTCTACCAGCAACTGGGCATCAGCCCTCCAGGGATGGGCAGTGAAGGGTAACTTTCTTCAGCGCAGGCGGGTGACCGCCATATAGATGCCAATGCCGATGCCGAGCAGGTCGAAGATTATCCACAATGGGCTGAGGGAGATACTCCCGAAAGTAAAAATATTTACCAGGTAGGCTATCACCACGGCCACGCTGCCT
>JAUWGD010000001.1 GCA_030606585.1 Dehalococcoidales bacterium
GTGCCTCAAAAGACATCCCTGCCGTAATAGCGCCATCACCGATAACCGCCACGACATGATAGTCGTCGCCGGAGAGGTCGCGGGCAATGACCATGCCCAGGGCTGCGGAAATCGAAGTGCTGCCGTGGCCGGCACCGAAGGGGTCGTGCTCGCTTTCATCGCGGCAGGTATAGCCTGATAATCCGCCATACTGGCGCAGAGAACCGAACTCGCACCTGCGTCCGGTAAGCAGTTTGTGGACGTAGCTCTGGTGGCCTACATCCCAGATAATTTTATCGCTGGGGCTGTTGAAGACACGATGGAGAGTAATGGTAAGTTCGACGACTCCCAGGTTGGAAGCCAGATGACCGCCAGTTTTGGTTACCGTGGTAATGATTTCACGTCTGAGCTCGGCAGCCAGTTCTTCCAGCGTCGCCAGCGATAATCCTTTCAGGTCGGCGGGACTATCGATTTTATCCAGTATTTTCGGCATAGCCTTTAAAATTATCAGTAAGGGGCACCAATTTCAATACTAACAATGTGGACGAATAATTGTCAAGCTGACGGGCTGTAGTAAGCGTTCATCGGCGGTTGCCTTGACGCTGCCAGTATACATTTGTTAGACTCACTAAGCATATTCTGAGTAAAGGATTGGTTTCATCGCAGGACGATAAATAGCCCCCGAGGGGAACCCCTTCCTGCGAGTAAATATATGGATATTTCCGACATCCTGAAAGTTATAGCTATTGCCGCTTCGCCTGTATCGGAACTACGGGGTGCCATTCCGTTTGCCATCAGTGCGTATGATTTCCCCTGGTATTACGCTTTCCTTTTCGGTGTTATCGGCAATCTCTTGCCGGTCCCGTTTATTATATTGTTTTTATATTACATCGTTCCCATACTTAGTAAAGTGTCTGCTATAGACCGACTGGCACAACGGTTCTTCGCACGCATGAGACGCAGGGGAAAGATGGTAGAACGGTACGAGAGAATTGGACTGGCACTTTTTGTCGCCATTCCTTTACCGGTTACTGGTGCCTGGACAGGTTCAGTGCTCGCGGTTCTTTTCGGTCTGAAATTCAGAAATGCATTTTTATCTATACTGGTCGGGGTGTTGGTAGCAGGCACTGTCGTAACCCTGGCTACACTCCTCGGGTGGTCAATCGCCGGATTAATAGAACCCGAAGTCAATTAAGCCTGTTTAAGAGCCACTACCTCACCAACATATTGACCTCGTTTCTTATTCGTGTTACATTTTTAAGGAAACACAGTCGCGTCCCTGTAGCTCAGTTGGATAGAGCGACTGCCTTCTAAGCAGTAGGTCGTGGGTTCGAGCCCCTCCAGGGACGCCATATCAGGCTCGGTTTGAGGCTAAAATTTTACTAAAAAAGAACCTTTCACTTCTAAAGGCCGGACAGCCCGTTATGCTTGTATATACTCTACAATTTTCTAGTTAACCTGACCTCATGTCATAAGACATGCTTCAGCGAGGGTTGTTTCTTGCTGAAACGGTAACTACTCTGTATTGATATCGTTCAAGTTACCAGTCCGGCGGGCCTACCTGTTTCTGTTTGTCATAAATGTCATTATAGATTATAGTCCCGAAATTCTTGACGATTTCCCAGCGCTTTTCATTCCGCGGCTCATCAGGGATAGCGCGGATAATAGCATTATGACGCGCGATATAGCCGTCCTTGAACTCAGGATGGGTGTGTATGAAGAGGTCATTATTCCTGATGCCCCGTACCACCCGCTCACCGGTCTCTATCGGGTCCATGATTACATCTTTCATGTCCATGAACGGCCGCCGGGGTGGAGCGCCTTTAGGGGGCGGAGGCATTTTTGGCGGCCAGGTTTCTCCCTCGTTCCTGAGATGGGCAGGCCGGTTCTCAAAAGAAGATTTACCCAGATTGGTCATCGTCGGCCCGGGAATCAGCACTGAAGCCCCGATATTCTTATCCTGAAGTTCCGTGGCGAGACATTCCATCATAGCGCATACAGCATATTTCGTCGTGCAGTAGATAATAAATTTGTCTGCGGCAAGAAGGCCGCACGTCGAGGACGTGGCTACGATGTGGCCGCCCTCCCCGTGTTTCAGGATACGCGGTACAATCGTCATGATGCTGTTAATGCAGCCTCCCACGTTGACGCCCATGCTGTAGTCCCAATCTTTATACGTCAATTTATCAATCGGGCCGCCGCCGGAGCCTACGCCGGCATTACTGACCAGCACGTGTATCTTCCCGAAGACTTTTTCCGCTTCATCGGCGGCCTTAACATAAGCCTCTCGGTCGGTAACGTTCAGTTTTATCGGGTGGACAGGCTGTTTTTTTTCTTTAAAGTAGGCCATCGCCTCATCCAGGGCGTCCTGGCGCGAATCGGCGATAACCACCTTCATGCCGTATTTGGTACATGCCTTGGCAATTCCGAGTCCGATGCCGCTGGCGCCACCGGTGATAAAGGCTGTTTTTCCTTCCACATGTTCCATTTTTTCTACTCCTATTAACCACGCATTATTTATTTGGTCGAGTCTAGTGGGAAATCCCGCAGGAACCGTCTTTGCAGACTTCTGCCACCGGCATCCGGAGCGGTTTTGCATCTTTCTTGATGCCGGCTTTAGGAATCCACGGGTCGATTACTGCCGTCTGGAAATAGGAAAAATCGGTAACAACCCACATCGGGTTCATTTCCCCGCCGGCGACGACGAAGTTCACCATCTCCGGGCGCTTGAAACGGAGATTCATCTCATTCACGAGCCACTCGCTGAGTTTCATGGGGTCATCGTAGCCTTCCTTCTTACAACTCTTGGCTACCAGCGGGTCGATGACGAACGTAAACGAGGCTCCGAAGGGACCGCTGATGCTTTTCACAACCTCCAGCATCCGCTGGATAGGGCCGGTGTTAAAGCCGAGGACAGTCCAACCGCGGAAAAGACTGACCGTGCTCTCATCGCGTTTGAAACCCTTGCGCACGTGGAAGGGTTCCCAGACACTTAACTCCTCGTTTTCCGCGCAACACATGTTGTTGTAATTGATAGTGGTTCCGGTACTGGCCGTGAACGTGGCGCCGGGCCGGACATCCCCGAGGTTAATGCTCATCAGGGTCCAGGCACGGCCGATGACGGAGTTGGCGTAATTGATCGGACTTAGGGCGCCGAGGCCGTAGTTCATGCCGATTTCGTCGCGGATGGGGCCGTTTACCACCATCATGCTCGCGAAAGAAGTCGTCGAACTGGGCATGGAAGGCCGTCCGGAAGCGCCTAATGCCAGGATAACCGGGAAATGCTCCGGTCTGGCGCCCGCCATGACGGCGTTCACCGCAACCCTCTCCACTGTGTACTGGAGCCGTTCCTCGTGGGTAGTTACGGACATCATGCCGACGTATTCCTGGGGGCCGCGGTCGGTGCCGGTAAGCATCTCCGCCACGCGCTCTTCGGTCGGCAGGATGATGGGCAGGCCGTCCGTCCAGCCGCTTTCCAGGAAGAACCGGTGAAGGTCGGCCTCGGTGGCCGGTTCGAGCAGGCGCGGCCGCTCCGGTCTCTTCTCCGGTTTGTAATTCTTCTCGGTTTCCGTCAGCGGCTGGGTGAGGGCGAAGATAACCTCCTCCATGAGGGGTACGCCGGAAACAGGGTCGTTGCCCTCGATATAGCCATGCAACGTGTCCCGGGAAACCCAGCCGACAGGGTAAGGAGGAAAAGTCCAGCGGAGGTTCATGCCGTGACTACGGCCGTCACGCTGCACGTAGTCCGTAAAACGGGCGGTGGCGATAGGGGCTGAAGGTACGCCATAGTCGTGTTCCATCGTCCGGGCAAACTCGGCGATACTCGCCGAACAGCCGTCTCAGCCGCCGACACCGAAGACAACGCCGTCACCATTTTCCTTGATTTCTTTCCAGAGTTCTGGCTCATCGGTGAACATGCTGGTCTTTTTATGGCGTAACTCGGTTTTGATAGCAGGTCGGTTTTGCGTGAACCAATCCTGAAGCTCCTCCATAAATTCCTTGCTGCCGGCAAATCCCGTATTCACCAGGTAAACGGTCTTGCCTTCCAGGCTGTCAAGGCGCGGCGCCATTTTACGTTTCCCGAGGGCTTCAGCCGTGTCTCTCGGCTGGTTTTCGGGGTCGTGAATAGCGAACATTGGTGAATCAACGTTCAGCCGCCGTCCGAAGATACCGCTGGGCTGGCCTATGGGGTCCAGCACTGTGATTTTCGAATTATTTTTTGCCATGTTTTTTCTCCTAACTGTTTTTACTATGGAAAAAAGATTGTTAAAGTTGATAGTTATCTTGCTCTTACGTGATATTCTATAGTACCTTATACAGTAAAAATCCACAACTGGAAGATATCGAGTCCATCTTTATGGAGTAATGTCAGAATTTGCATTAGATTGCCATTCATTTTACACTATTTATATAGTACGAAGGAGGGAATAATGAAAGATTTCGCTGGTAAAATTTTATTTATCACCGGAGGGGCTTCCGGTGCCGGATTCGGTCAGGCAAAGGTGTTTTCAGAAGCAGGCTGCAAGGTTGTTATCGCGGATATTCGTCAGGACCACCTGGACGAGGCAATGGCGTATTTCCGGGATAAAAAGGCAGAAGTTCACGCGATACAACTGGATATTACGGACCGCAAGGCATATGCGGCGGCTGCCGACGAGGTAGAGAAGGTATACGGGAGTCCGCCCCAGATGCTCTTTAATACTGCGGGCGTGAATGCCTTCGGTCCGGCTGAAGCCTCGACATTTGAAGATTATGACTGGGTTATGGGAGTTTGCCTTGGCGGCGTCGTCAACGGTATGGTGACATTCGTACCGCGCATGATACAGGCCGATAAGGGCGGTTATATCGCCACGACTTCCTCGATGGGAGGTTTCATGGGAGGTTCCACGACCGCTCCCTACTCGGCTGCCAAAGCCGCGGTCAATAACCTCATGGAGAGTTACTTACAGGCGCTCAAGCCTTATGGTATCGGCGTATCCTGCCTGTGCCCGGGCGGTATCAAGTCAAATATCGCCGAAGCATCATATACACGGCCAAAGCACCTGGAAAACACCGGGTATAACACCAATGAAAAAACAATCGAGTATATGCATTACCATTACTCTTTTGGGATAGACCCCGTCGAGCTGGCAAACATACTTAAGAAGGGGATTGAAAACGAGCAGTTCTTCATTATCCCGGTCCCTGACCCGGAAAAGATGCTGCAGGGTATTGTTGAGCGAATCGTTAATTATGCCACTCCCGAAGGGATGAAAAAACAGGAAGAGCTGATGAAGAAGCGCATGGAAGAAATGAGGAAACGCATGGGCGGTGATGATGGTCCCATGAAGGGCGCCGCCGAATCCGGATGGGGGAAAGCCAGGCAAGATTTAACCTGGATCAAAGAACGTAAGGGACCCTTTTAATCAAGGATGCAACTAAACCCTGAACATTCGAATGGAGGAATATAATGACAATTGAAGTACGTTTTTCAGTAATGAGTCCTGAAGCTGGAGTCCAGAAGAGTGCAGGTGGACCTCCGCCGGGTATGGGCGGGCCTCCACCGTCTTCAGCTTCTTTTGCCAAGCGGTTGGATACACTGGAGAACAAGACCGTGTACCTGGTGGATATCGGTTTCGGCGGAGGCTATGAATTCATGCTGCAATTGCAGAAATGGTTTGCCGATCACATGCCGTCCGTCACCACGATACCAAAACGGAAACCGGGTATGGTGTTCATGGATGATAATAATGACCTCTGGGAGGAAATTAAAGTAAAAGGCCATGCCGTTGTCCTTGGCGTAGCCGGCTGACCGGGCTGTATTGCAGCGGTCGCTGCAGGTAGTACGAATCTTGAACAGAACTATGGTCTCCCGGTTGCTCCTGTCTCAGCATACACGATGGAAAGCGCTGCAAAGAGTAACCCGAGAGCCGCTTCTTTACCTTTCATATATACGCCGTTTCCGGTGATAGGTTTGTCTCCTGAAGTCCTCGATAGTTATATTGTAGGCAATGACCCGGATACCGGTAAACCTGTCATCGATGAGATATTTGACGTATTGACCAAACCGGTAAGCAAAAAGAAATCGCCGCCTGAGTCTCCTGTACCTGAAAAAGCCGCCCCTCCACAGGTACTCCTGGAACCGGATACCGAAGATAATTTACAGCGTCTGTTTTATGAAAAAGGATGGACGGACGGACTGCCCATCATTCTACCCACCGAGGAACGGGTGCAGAAAATGCTCGCCGGCACCAGCGCTTCTCCGGACGAGATAGTCGCCGAATCATTCTCGTTTGCGACCAGAGAAGTTATTAAGTACACGGTTTCCAGCATCGCGGTTATCGCGGTCATGGCCGGCGCCAGGCCGGAACATTTTCCGGTTATCCTGGCTGTTGCCTCTACCAGGCAATCGTCGCTTATGCCCTCAACAACAGCCTTCGGAACAATGCTTCTGGTGAACGGGCCGATTCGTAATGAGATCGGTATGAACTGTGGTATCGGCGCGTTCAGTCCGGTGAATCTGGCGAATTCCGTTATCGGAAGAGCCTGGACATTGATGAGCATTTGCTGGGGGTATGCCAAGCCTAAAGAGACCCTGTGGAGTGCCCAGGGGAATAATTTTATTTACAATAATATGTGCGTCGGCGAGAACGAAGAGAGCAGCGTCTGGGAGCCTTTCCATGTGGGAAAAGGTTTCAAGTCTGACGAGAGTGTCGTCAGTATCTTCCGGGGATGGGGTTTTTTCAACAGTCCCGGAACCGCTGCCCACCGGTCGGTAATTGAGGAATTAAATATCCAGCTGGCGGCAATGCCCCCGATGAATTCCATGGCGACGATAATCATGGACCCGCTGGTGGCCAGGAATCTAAAGGATAATGAAGGGTTTACAACCAAGCAGGACTTCTGCCGCGCGTTATCCGAGAACATCAAGATGCCGGCGGGACAGTACTGGAAAACCGATCATATCGACATGCTGGTGGCATCCCAGGCATACAAGGGAGTGGAGCCTTATGCTTCCTGGAAAAAGCTCCCGGATGATGCGCTGATAGCTCCCTATCATAACCCGGACAATATCAATATCGTCGTCGTGGGCGGGGAGACAAGTCCCTTATGGAAAACTACGGACTACGGCTGCTCAGGCAGTGCATCTATCGACAAGTGGAGGGCGAATAAATCCGATGATGAATGCGCTGACGGAACGTGCGGGCTTCCGGATGAACCGGCTGATTATGATTAGATTCGTCACGACCTGATTATCGTGTTTTTGTTATTCAGCATCTATACATTGATAACTGGCAGTTATTGACGTACTCAGTAATGCATTCAGATTTCAGGGAATTTTACAGTTTATGAGGCTAACTTAATCCGGAGATTTTAGCAAAATCCGCCGAAGCAGCTGGCCTTGAATTGTTATGTCAACTTACGAGCCGGCTTTAGGTTACCACCTATCGTACAGTACCGCCTTACCGTGAAACACGGAATCGGCTCCGGCTCCGTAATATAGCCAATTTGAAAGTAATAATTCGTCGACTATTAACTCTGATTGATAACCAGTTCAGCAAAAGGTGTCGGGTAATATTTACCCTGGCTTACATACCTTATCCCTCTGATGAGGTCCGAGCTGGCAGCCTTTTTGGGAATGAAGCCGTAAGCCCCCGATTGCTTGGCGATAATCATATTCTCTTCTTCATCATACTGGGTTAAAACCAGAACCTTTGTCTCCGGGCATTCCTTGTGTATCAATTTAGTCGCTTCTATACCGCTCATTACCGGCATGACTATGTCCACCAGGGCTACGTGCGGCAACAGGCGCAGCGCCTTATCAAACGCGTCCCGTCCATTGACTGCCTCGCCCACCACCTCCATATCCTTTTGCAGGGACACAACGGAACATATTCCGGTCCTGACCATCGTATGATCATCGACGACGAGTACTCGTATCTTTCTGGTAGCGGCTTCTAGCAAGCTCTGGATTCGGGGAATGAGAGAAGCTGGCTCGATGGGCTTAAATAAATACTCGTCACCGTCTACCTGTAACCCTTCGAATCTTCTCCACCCCCTGATTGGCCGTTCCTCATACCGGGCATCGACGACAAGCAACGGTATATCCTTGTATCTCGGATGCTCTCCCAGCCATTTATACATGGCAAATGCCTGTCCAGCCGGCGCCATTGTACCCAGAATAATTAGAGCCGGTTCGGCTTTAATAACCTCCTGTGCCTGTGCTTTGTTCGATGCTGTCACAACACGGTAGGCTTTAGCTTCCAGAGTTCGCCGACAGGCTTCTACGAAATTGGGTTCGTCATCAATGATGAGGATTCTTTCCTTCTTCTTACGTTTACTTTCTCTTTTTGTACTGGATTTATCCGTCCTTTTTCGATTATCGGTATTCATTTTATTCTCCTCCCCTGCCGTGAATTTGGCCATTCGGGTCGCCTGAGAATAGAAGTCATTAAAGGCAGCCTAGCGGGACGAACTAACAAGTTCGGCAGCCTCTAAAATATCAGGCACGATATTTTCATTGCCTACCGCCATGATATGCACGCCGTGACACAGCTTTTCTTCCCTGATGGTTTTGATGAATCTGGCGGCAATCTCAATGCCTTTCTGAAGTCCCTTCCCCTTTTCCACAGCCGCCAGCTCATCAATAAGAGATTGGGCAACAATTATACCGGGGACGTTATTATTCATGTACCTGGCCATGCCGGCAGATGAGAGGACAATGATACCGGCCAGGATTTTAACGTCGAATTGAGATGCATATTGCATAAACCGACGAAAGCTTGCCAGGTCGAATATGCCCTGGGTCTGAAAAAATTGTGCCCCGGCAGCGACCTTCTTATCGAATTTTATGAGTTGCGGCTCGATGAAGTCTGCTTCTGGATGGACGGAGGTGCCGATGCAAAATTTCGGGGCAGCCCCTAATTCGTTACCTCCCATGTCGATTCCGGATTCCAGGGTTCTTATCATCTTTAATAATTGCACGGAATCCAGGTCAAAAACAGGCTTGGCATCTTTGTGGTCGCCTACATCAATCGAATCCCCCGTAAGAGAAAGTACATTCTTAATATCTCTGGAATAAGCCAGAAGAAGCTCGGACTGCAGCGCCAGACGGTTTCGGTCACGACAAGTCATTTGCAGGATTGGCTCACCACCAAGTTCTCTCACCAGCAGGCAGCCCCCTATCGAAGGAAAACGCATCACAGAACTTTGATGGTCCGTGATGTTTATGGCGTCAACCTTATCCTTGAGTAGCTTGATATGGTGAACCACTTCCGAGACGTCCACACTCTTGGGAGGTCCTATCTCTGTCGTTATAATAAAGTCATTTGAGCTGAGTTTCTCTTCAAATAATGAATTAGCCATTGCTTTCTCCCGTAACAGTCTCTGCTTTACTCATAATCCTTCTCGGCCTGGGAATCGCCCGGAAATTCCGGGGAGGGTAATACCGGCGCATCTTATCCAGCTGCTGTAGTCTTTCCAAACGCTGATAAATTAAAATCCAGGCGCAGTCCATATCTTTATTGGCCTCGCATTTTCCGTTCTTGACGCCGGCACAGGGGCCATTGAGTATGCCTTTGGTGCACCTTGTAATAGGACAGATGCCGCCGGTGTCTTCCAATCGGCACTCACCGCAGGCGGCGCAACGTTCATCCCAGACTCCTGACTCTTTGGTCATGCCCATGAAAGAGGTATTCACACCCGGCAACACCGGCATATCCGGGAGATATTCCGCTATAGCCTGCACCCCGATGCCGCAACCGAGAGACAGAATTACGTCCACGTCAGCCGTTTTTTCGCCAAGCGCCTCCAGGAATTCAGGGTCACACTGCCTTTTCACAGTATGTTCGGAAAAGGTATGAGCCCCTTCTCCGCTCCTCGCCTGTGCCAGCTGTAACGCATTATGGAGAAAGGAGACCTCACGCTCGCCGCCGGCATCGCAAACCGTCATGCAGGTGCCACAACCGAGTATTAATACCCGTTCATAAGGGACAATCATTCGTATGATATCTTCCAGAGGTTTTTGTTCCGCGACTATCAACTTTTCACCTCCCCCTTTATTACTGAGGCTAAACGGAGAGAACCTATCTGTTCGACGAACTTGTCCAGTTCCTCGACAGGGTCTTCCGTGGTGGTGCCGAGGGCGAAAACCTGGAGTCGTTCGGGCTCGAGACCGATTGACCCCAGTACCTTTCTAACCTTCGCCACGCGTTGTTGTACCCAGTAGGTGGTATTTTCCCGGGCACATTGTTCGCCGCAACCGGCGATGAAGACTCCTTCGGCACCTGTCTCAAAGGCGGATAGTATGTGAGATGCCTCTACCTTGGCTACGCAGAGAACCGGTACGATACTGACGCCCGCCCCGGCTCCCCTCCATAGATCGGCCAGAGTGCCGGTACCGAAGAGTCCGTACTGGCAGCAGAAACCAATGATAAGCGGCTTGTTTTTCAGTTCGGCAGCCGATTTTATAGCGTGACTAAGCTCATCATTCACCTGGCGTCGGTCGAACGGCTTTCTTAAGACTATCGCCTTGGCAGGGCACTCGGCCACGCATATACCGCAAGCCTGGCACTGGTCAGCAGGTATGCAGATGGCACCGCTGGCGTCCAGATGAGGCACGTGATAAGGACATACTCTCAGGCAGGTAAGGCAGGTGGCACACTTATCTTGAAACAGGATTTCCACACCAACGCCGCACCGCAGACACCTTCGGGCTTCATTGATAGCCTGTTCCCAGCTATATACGAGTTCTATCGGCTCGAAGTCTCTTGCCCTGACTTCGCTTGCCAGACTCGGCGGCTCAGCTCGCTCTATCTTCTTTATCATCTCTATTGTTTCCGGCAAAAGGTCTCCGCTTAACTTTTCCTTAGCCTCTTTGACGGGCAGTGGGTACCGGTGCTGGAGGTAATCAACGATGCGGAGCGCCGCGAGTCTGCCGGCCGCTAACGCCTCGGTTACCGTAGCCGGTCCGGTAACGGCGTCACCCCCGGCAAAAACCCCGGCTCTGTTGGTGGTAAGTGTATTCGGGTCGACCTGAATCGTGCTACCCTTGCCAATGCGGACCCCAAAATCGTCGGGGGTCTGAGGCGCCTGTCCAATAGCTGCGATGAGGGTATCAATTTGCTCGCTGAATTTGCTGCCCTTGACCGGCACGGGCCTCTGCCGGCCACTCTCGTCAGGCTTACCGAGCTTCATTTTAATGCAGGTTACATTCAACCTCTTGTTTTCTCTCTTGACCTTGGTGGGTGTTACCAGGTACCTTATGTCTATTCCTTCTTCCAGTGCTTGCTCAATCTCTGCGGGGTCGGCAGGCATCTCCGCGCGGGTACGGCGGTAAAGGATGCTTACCTTTTTTACGCCCAGACGGATTGCCGTACGCGCCGCATCAATGGCTACATTACCCCCTCCCACCACGGCCACCTTTCTTCCCAGCGATGGCTTCAATCCGAGGTTAACCTCGCGGAGAAAGGTGGCTCCGTCTATTACCCCGGGACTTTCCTCTCCCTCTATCCCCATTCTGAGGCTTTGATGGGCACCGATAGTAATAAAAATAGCCTTATAGCCCAGCTCAAACAGCAGGTCCAGGGATACTACCCGGGTATCCGTCCTGATTTCAACGCCCATGCGTGTTAATCTCTTGACCTCAATATCCAAGACTTCGCGCGGGAGCCGGTACTGGGGAATGCCGACGCGGAGCATACCTCCCAGTTCCGAGTGAGCTTCGAGGACCGTTACAGGATAGCCGAATTTTTTCAGGTAGTAAGCACAGGCTAAGCCGGCCGGCCCAGAGCCTACGATGGCAACCTTCTCTGCATGCGTGGTTTCGGCTTCAGCCTGGACCATCCTGTCGCCGCCGAATTCCACGGCGAACCTCTTCAGCGAACGGATGGCGATGGGTTTATCTACCTGGGAACGCCGGCAGGCATCTTCACAGGGATGAGTGCAAACGTAGGCGCAGATAGATGGGAACGGATTGCCCGTCCTGATGACCTGTAAAGCCTCCATAATCCTGCCCTGAGAAACCAGACCTACGTATTCTCTGATATCCATATGCAGGGGGCAGGCATCCTGGCAGGGAGGTACCAGGCTATGGTCCGGAACGTTCTCCGTGCGATTTACAGGGTAGCTCGTATTAGCAACATTCATCGGTACATACCTCGAATCCTGTCGAGTAGCAGCAACCGGTAGTTATCTGGTTGTCTTATTATGTCACTAGGCTGCCGGAGCCAGCAATAGCAAATACAATGGAAAGCAAGGGGGTGACGTCTTCGGAATATCTACTGGGAAATACCCTGATATGCTTCTGGGGAAAATACTGGTTACAGCCAGACAAAGAACGAGCGAGACTTTATATCGTACTGTTATATCGTTATAATTCGCTTGCGAATGGCATATTTAATAAGGTCGGTCCGGCTGTGTATGTTCAGTTTCTTCATCAGGCTGTTTTTATACCACTCCACCGTCTTGGGGCTGACGATAAGTATACCGGCGATTTCCCGGCTGGTATGTCCTTCCGCAACGAGTTTAAGCACTTCCCTTTCCCGGTCAGTTAGCTGCTGATACGGGTCCTGTTCCCCTTCCGATGGTATTTTCTGCTGGTATTCCTCAACAAGAGCCGTGGCGGCTGTAGAAGACAGGTAGGACTCCCCGTTGTAGGCTGCCTCAATGGCTGCAGCAAGTTCTGAAAATGCCGACATCTTGGTAACAAAGCCGCTGGCACCCGCTTCTATGATAGGGATAACATATTCGCTATCGTCATACTGTGTCAGTGCCAGCACTTTAATCGCCGGGAATTCTTTTCGCAGGCGGCGCGTGGCTTCCAAACCGCCCATAACCGGCATGGCCAGGTCCATGAGTACCACGTCGGGCATGAGATGCCGTACCTTTCCCAGGGCTTCTTTTCCGTCTGATGCCTCGCCGACCACTTCGATATCTTCAACAAGCGCCAGCAGGGAACTGATTCCGGCCCTGACGAGTGTATGGTCGTCGACTATCAGCACCTTAATTTTCTTCATGTGTTAAATTCCCATCAGCGGAACTTTCACGGTTACTTTGGTACCCTGCCCCGGTCGGGAGTCAATATGGCAGTGGCCTCCGGCCAGGCTTACCCTCTCCTTGAGGGTGAACAAACCAGCACCCCGGCCGCTGGGGTCCACGCGGGTCAGTTTTTTTACATCGAAGCCTTTGCCATCGTCCTCAATATACAGCATACACTCTTTTTCATCACATTCCAGTTTGATGAAGGTATTCTTCGCCCCGGAATGTTCGAGGATGTTGCCGATTAATCCCTGGGCGACGCGGAAAAGGGTAACCTCTACTTCCGGGGGGAACCGTTCATCGGTACCCTTGAACTCTGCGGATACGTCAATTCCTTGAGATTGAAGCGTGTCCTTGGCATAGCGATGGATGGCCGCCGGCATACCAAGTTCGTCAAGCAGGCTGGGCCGGAGTTCCTTCATAAGCCGCACGATTTCATGACCGGCATGAACGGCAAAGGAGTGCGTCGTTCTAACCTTCTCCATGAATTCGGCATCTCCGATACCCTTCATTTCCGCGATTGTCATAATAGCCTGAAGGCTCAGGGTCAGACTGGTAATTGCCTGGGAGGTTTCGTCGTGTAATTCACGAGCGATTCTCTTTCGTTCCTGCTCTTGTGCCGTCAGAGCGTGTTGCAGGAGAGCCCGATATCTTTCCCCGGCCTGCGCCAGTCGGTCGTACAGCGTTGCCTGCTCGATTGCCGTACCCAGATAGTCGCCAATCGACTTGAGTAAAGAGACATCATCAGCCGCAAATCGATTTGCCATATGGCTGGCGATGTTCATCACTCCGGTAACCCTGTCCTTGGCCTTTAAGGGAATGCTGACAAATCCTCGGAGTCCCTCTGCCAGCACCACGTCAGGTCGGGTAATACGCGGGTCTTTAGAAATGTCCTCCACTATTATAGGCTCGCCGAGTTCAGCCGCCTGCCCCGCGATACTCTCACCGAGCGAAACCTGTGTTTCTTCAATGTATTTAGCAGATAAGCCCCGTTGTACACGATAGCTCAGGTTTTTGGACTCTTCGTCGAAGAGCAGTATTCCTCCGATGTCGCTGTTAATAAGTTCCAGGACATTATCCAGGGCGGTTTTTAATATGGTATCCAGGTCGTATAGTCCGCTCACGGCACTGGAAATATGGTTCAACGCCAGAAGCTGATGATGCCTCCTTAGTATTTGAGTCTCCAGTTCCCTTTCCGCGGTGACATCTCTCCTCAACTCGACTATCGCCCTGGTGTTTCCCTGTTTATCAAGAAGAGGATATGCCGTAATTTTAACGTAATTATGATTGCCATGTTGGGTGACCGGATAAATAGCCGTTATCATGTTGCCGGTTTCAATCACCTGTCGCAGCGGGCAGTCCCATAAAGGCTCATGGCAGGGGCCATCCCGGTTATGAAAAACTTTGTAGCATAATTTACCTATAGGGGACCTGCTTTTCCCCTGATATTTGTTAAGCATAGCGGTGTTGGCGAACCCGACACGGTACTCGAGGTCGACTACCAGGAGCTCGTCTTCCACGGCATCAATTATTTCCTGCAGGTCGGCTTTCAACCCCGTATCTTTCGGTCTGGGCACTATCGGTTTTTTTATATTCGTCACTGTCTACACCCTATATGAATAAAAGTACAGCGAGAATCTTGTGTTGTCAAGATGGGACGAGTATAACTTTATGGCTAATTATACCGTTAGCTCCACAGTAATACTAGTCCCTTTATCGGGTTGAGATTGTACCGTTAGTGTGCCGCCTGCCAGCTGGGCACGTTCCTGCATCCCTGTTAAGCCAAGTTTGCCGTTCTTGGCCAGGTCGCCTATCTTCTCGGGAAGGCGAAAGCCCTTGCCATTATCGGTGATGGTTATTCTTGCCTTGTCCTTGTCGAACTCAACTGTCATTTCAGCTTTGGTAGCACCGGAGTGTCGCCATACGTTTCTCAGGGCTTCCTGAGTTATGCGGAAGAGAGCTATTGCCGTTTCTTCCGAGAGGCGGCGTTCTTCACCTATGACCTTGACCTCGGCTTCTATTGCCGAGTGTTCGGTCATGTTAGAGGCCAGCCACTCCAGCGCCGGCAGCAGTCCCAAACGATCCAGCGCTGCCGGTCGCAGGTCCTGACTCAAACGGCGAACCCCCCGCAGGATGTTATCAGTCTGCTGCCATAACTCTTCCAGGCGGAGCCGGTTCTCTTCGGACAGTCCTTTTTCACCGGAAGCGAGAGAGTCCAACTGGCGGGAAAGCACCACCAGAGCCTGAATAGTATCATCGTGCAGCTCATGGGAGATACGCTTTCTTTCTTCTTCCTGGGCTCGGGTGGCCTGCTGTAAATAATAGCGAAGGTTTTGTTGCATCGCACTTAGTTCTTCAGCAATCTTTTGCTGCTCCCGCCGGGCTACTTCCATCTGTGTGCGGTATTCTCGCTCTTTTCGTAGTGATGCGAAACTAATGGCTAATACGTTGCCAATGACAAAAACGGCGCTGGTTTCAAAAAGGGCGTCCAGCGGATGTGGCGAGATAAAGATGGCCCGGGGTAACATGGCGGCGAGAGCGGCCAGTGAAGTGATTAAGGCCCCCCTCCAGCCAAACAGGAAACCTGCCCACACTATCGGTGCCAGACAGAGGATTCTTTCAAAGGCATGTCTATCCAAGTTAAGATTATTGGTCAGCTGGCTGAGTAAAGCCGGGTACGCCAGAGCTTCCTCATAGTGGGCCAGCGTAATAAGCGCGAGTATGGCTAGAATAAACCAGAATCCCGGCCTTCGAAGGACACTCGTCAGCCAGTTTATTACTGAATATCGAGTTGCTGCCATACTTTATATTTTCCCGGTGCCTAATTATCAGGCCACATCGTCAAGGGTAACCCAGCCCTCTTTCAAGGCATGCACTACGGCTTCGGTTCGCGAACTGACCTGCAATTTGTTAAAGATATGTCCCAGGTGCGCCTGGACCGTACGCAAGCTGAGAAAAAGCTCATCGGCAATCTCCTGGTTGCTCAAGCCCCGGGTTGCCAACCGGAGTACTTCCGTCTCTCGCTCGCTCAGTACCTCCGCTTGTTTTTTTTCGGTTGTTTTACCAACGGTGGGTACGAAGCGATTCAGCACTTTACGGGCAATCGCCGGATGCAGTACTGACTCCCCGGCGTATACCTGCCGTACGGCATCAATGAGCTCTTTGCCCCGAACGCTTTTTAGCAGGTAACCGGCCGCTCCAGCCTCTAAAAGCCCGAAGACGAACTGGTCATCATCATAAGCCGTAAGTATCAGCACGGCCACGGCAGGATAAAGTGCCTTGATTTGTCGGGTGGCTTCAATGCCATCTACTACGGGCATGGCTATGTCGATGATGGCGACGTCCGGTCTGGAACTACCGGCTAATTTTACCGCTTCCTCGCCGTTTACAGCCTCAGCAACAACGTTCAGGTCCGCTTCCTGCTCCAGAATCTGCCGCGTACCCTCCCGCACCACGGCATGGTCATCGGCTATTAATATCTTTATCTTACCCATATGATATACGCCTTTTCACCCGGGTATTATTACATTAATCATACACCCTGACGATTAAGTACTCAATCGTTATAATTACCTAATACACAATCCACGCATGTAGGTATTAATACCTATGATTTTAAGGTTAGAAATAGGTGTCATGGCGGAAGTTAAATTTACCTACATAGAGCTATACTGAGAGTAGAGATAAGAAAGGAGATAAGAACGATGCAGTGGGAGTTTTTAGTAGCACTGGTAATTGCGATACCCATTATCCTCTTCCCGGTAGCATTTATCTGGTATATAAACATCGGTGGTATCGTTGCCGCCATCAAAGATGCTCGGACAGCAAGGGTTATCCGCGAGAAGAAGGTGGCGGGAGCGACCAAGATTAAGTAACCATGACACGGCAAGGAAGCGATAAAAGTATTTAAGAAGGAGTAAAGGAATAATGGAATGGCAGATTATACTAGCTTTAGCAGTGGCAATACCCATCATCCTCTTACCGGTAGCATATGTCTGGTATATAAACATCGGTGGTACCGTTGCCGCTATAAAGCGTGCCAGAGAGAAACGTGTTACCCGGAGAGAGGGCAGCCCGGAGCATGAAGTGGAGTACAACACAGCCCTTACCGAGGCAATCAAGCGATATCCCTGGGATGAATAATAGCGGTTCGGTAAATAATATGTTTCGTTGGGAGAAATTTTAAGGAGGGCTAATAAAATGGAATGGCAGATTATAGTGGCTCTGGTAGTAGCAATCCCCATCATTCTTTTCCCGGTGGCATTCGTCTGGTATCTGAATGCCGGTGGTATCTACACTGCCGTCAAGGAAGCTCGAGCGAGACGAGTCGCCCGGGAAAAAGATGCCAAAGAAAGGATAAAAGTGAAGTAAATCGTGCTTAATAAGTTAACAGTATCAGGGAGGAAGGAGCCGATTTATGAAATTGAACCGTAGAACTTTCTTGAAAGTCTCGGCAGGGACAACCGGCCTTATATTGTTAAATAAACCGAAAAAATCTTCCGCGAGTGATACCCCAAATAAATCGGGTAAAGCGGTACTGGTAGATACCTCAAAGTGTGTAGGCTGCTGGTGGTGCTATGCCGCCTGTAAGCATGCCCACAACTTACCCGAAACAATCAGACCTGATAAAGAACATCCGCCGGAGCTTGATTCTAATATCTTGACGACCCTGAGTACCATGAAGAATGGCGACGAATGGCTCTACGCCAAGCGTCAGTGCATGCACTGCGAGTACCCGGCCTGTGTGACCGCCTGCCCGGTGGGCGCTCTACAGAAGACACCGGAAGGACCGGTTATCTATGACAGTAGTAAATGCTTCGGGTGCCGTTACTGCATGGTGGTCTGCCCGTTTGGCGTGCCCGACTTTGAATGGGAAGACCCTACCCCATGGATATGCAAGTGTGATTTTTGTACCGACCGCCTGGCAGCGGGACTGGAACCGGCCTGTGTGGATGCCTGCACCACGGGTGCTCTTAAGTTAGGTAATCGAGAGGAACTCATCGCCGAGGCCAGAGAACGCATCGCGGCCGAACCGGGTAAGTACATAGACCACATCTACGGAGAGAAAGAGGCGGGTGGCACTTCGTGGCTGTATCTCTCCACTATTCCCCTGGAAAAGATAGGATTTCCTTCTCTGGAATCCAAGCCGGTGACCCTTGACGCTGAACGCGCCATGGGTGCCGTTCCGCCGGTGCTCCTAGGTGTGGCGGCAGCTATGTCCAGTATCTTCTGGCTCGTTAAACGACGTAATCAAATGAGTCAGGAAAAACCCGGAGATAAGAAGGAGGGCAGAAAATGACCTTAGCCGTGCTGTACGACGCTAATAAATGCATCGGCTGCCGGGGATGTCAGGTAGCCTGCAAGCAGTGGAATGAGAATGACGAGTTCATACCCACTGAGGAAAACGGGGTGCAGTCGAAGAACTGGGGCAGCAATGAAAATCCGCCTCAATTGTCCGCCCGTACCTGGACGAAGATACGCTTTACGGAACTGGATTATAACGGTAAATTTCACTGGGTCTTTACCAAGCTCCAGTGCATGCACTGCGAGCACCCGGCCTGTGTGACAGCCTGCCCGGTGGGCGCTTTAGAGAAGACACCGGAAGGACCGGTTATCTATGACGATACCAAATGCTTCGGGTGCCGTTACTGCATGTTGGCCTGTCCCTTCGGGATACCTTCCTTCGAGTGGGACAGCCCCCTGCCCTGGATTCGTAAGTGCACCTTCTGCGCGGACCGTTTAGGCGCGGGATTGGAACCAGCCTGTGTTCAGACCTGCCCTACCAAAGCGCTTAAATTGGGGGAGCGGGAAGAATTAATAGCAGAAGCCCGGGAGCGTATCAACACTTCTCCCGATAAATATATAAATCACATCTACGGAGAGAACGAGGTGGGCGGCACATCATGGCTGTATCTCTCTCCAGTGCCCTTTGAAATGATAGGGCTGCCGACTCTCGGGTCCGAGCCGGTGACCCTTGACGCCGAACGCGCTATGGGTGCCGTTCCGCCGGTCCTCATGGGGGTGGCGGCGGCTATGTCCGGTATTTACTGGGTCATCAAACGACGTGAGCGTATCAGCCGTGAAAGAACCGAGGAGAAAGAAGAGGTAACGAAATGATGCCCAAAAAACATTCATTTCCTGTCGGCACCTTTATTCTGAGCATCCTGGTTGTCGTTGGTCTGGCGGTAGTGATTTATAGATACATCTACGGACTGGGTGCCATCAGTAACCTGAGTGACGGCCGTGCCTGGGGCCTGTGGATAAGTTTCGACCTTTATTGCGGCGTGGCACTGGCGGCGGGCGGCTTCACCCTGGCTGGCGCCGTTTATATCTTTAACCTTAAAAAGTATCGTTCCGTGGTGAGGCCGGCTATCCTGACCGCCTTCCTGGGCTATACGCTGGTAATCCTGGCTCTGCTGGTTGACCTGGGACATCCCTGGTACATCTGGCATATCATCATTAACTGGAACGTTCATTCGCCGCTGTTTGAAGTAGGTATGTGCGTCATGTTTTATACGGCAGTGCTGGCCCTCGAGTTTAGCCCGGCGGTATTTGAAGGCTTAAGTAAAAGCAACCTCCCGGTCGTCAGGCACATCAACTGGCATTTCCCCTGGCGTGTCATCCGGGCAATTCAGATACCCCTGGTAATCGCCGGCGTTGTCCTTTCCACACTGCATCAGTCCTCACTGGGGTCGATGCTGCTGATGATGCCGGAAACATTACACGAACTATGGTACACACCAATCCTGCCGATACTGTTCCTCATTTCAGCCGTAGCCGTAGGTCCGGCCATGGTCATCTTCGAGTCGACCCTCAGCACCAGAGTCTTCGGCCATAAGTTAGACATTGATGTGCTAAGCGGTTTAGCCAGGGTTATTCCCTACATCCTGGGGCTTTACCTTCTATTGAAAGTGATTGAACTGACGGCGGTGGGAGAACTGGGACTCATCTTTACCGCATACCCGCAGAACCTGCTGTGGTGGGGTGAAATTATCATCGGGGTTATAGTGCCCATCATCCTCTTCTCGATGTCCGATGTGAGGCAAAACCGGAGCGCCGTATTCTGGACTTCAGTTCTGATCATCATTGGGCTGGTAATTAATCGCTTCAACGTGAGCATGCTGGCGCTGGGCATGCGCCCGGGTTATTTTTACTTCCCTCACTGGATGGAGTTTGCCGTCTCGGTGGGTCTGGTTGCCGACGCCTTACTCGTCATCTGGCTGGCCCACCGGTTCCTGCCGATTGCCCACCAAGAGCAAATAGTGGAGGCTGAAATTTAATGAGCAAAGCCGCTTTTAAGCCGTTCATCTTGCCCTTACTCCTGTTAATATGTGCTCTGTTCTATTACTTCGGAGAACTGGTGGACTGGGCCACCTGGAATGCTCTGCGCAAGAATTTCTTCTACGGAGTTCATGACATACACCGCCTGTTGTTCCTGATACCGATAATCTACGCCGCTTACACCGCCAGAGTTAAAGGGGCGATTATCATGACGCTGGTAAGTCTCGCCATTTTCCTGCCGCGGGCTTTTTTCGTCTCTCCCTATCCCGACCCGTTACTCAGAATGATAATTTTCACTCTGGGAGCCGGTGTTATAGGCTACCTCGTAGCGAGGATTCGTAATGAAGGGGAAAAATCCCGGCAGTTGGAGGTTATGATAACCATTGAAAGGGATAAGCTACGAAAAATTGTAGGTGGCATGGCAGATGGTATTATCATCACTGGCCAGGATTACAGGATACGTTTTATGAATTCAAAAATGGTGGATGCTTTTGGTGAGGGTACTGGCCTCCCCTGCTATAAACTCCTGCGTGATATTGATGCCCCGTGTCAACAGGAATGCCACATACCAGACGTGATTCACGATAAACACATCAGAAAGTGGGAATGTAGCTTTCCATCTGGTAAAACCTACGAAATATTGGCGGCACCCTACGTTGATTCCGATGAAACAGTTTGTCAAATTTCCATATTCAGGGACATCACAAAGCGCAAGAATAATTAGCATAACGCATCGCGTTCAACCGGCTTTTTTCAGACTTTCCCCACAATAAGGTATAATGCGATACAAAGGATTTTAGTGGGAGTGAAGGTATGAACCCCGAATGGGTTATCAGGATTATCCTTTTTGGCATAGCCCACTGGATACTGGCCGGGTTCTTACTCAATGATTTAGCATCAAGACAGAAGGTGTTCGGGCGCCGTAAAGCGCCGTGGGTAATAGTTGTAATAATAATCCCCTGCTTCGGCTCGATATTATACCTGCTGTTCCATCCCCAGATTTTCCATCCGGATGATAACCAGAAGTAACACGATTCCGATAAGCCTGAGAAGCGAGATAATTAGCAGGATGAAATTAAGCCCCGAACCCGCATGCGTGCCCAGGGCTTATCCGGTACTGTTATTCACCTGTAATGAAAACGGACTTTCTTCCGGTTACTTCTTCTCTTTCGTATACGCTCCGCCGGTGTCCGCTCCCACGTAGCTGAATCCCGCTAGCAGAAACTAGACGAGTGAACCTCCCGATGGTGATACTCCATTCGGATCAAGTGCTTCTGTAATTTTCTGCCACCATAAATGGTAATTTAATAGAGCTGGTCCGATTTCATCTTGTGGTCCCATTGTCGATGCGAAGTAGCGTTCAGTAAAAGCCCTCCTATTCTGCTCTTTTTGCCACCCTTCTACGGCTGCCTTGGCTTCAGGGTTGCCGGGATCGAACTTGCAGAATATTTCCGTTTTACCAAGATGCCCCTGTTCAACTCCCCATCCAAAAAAGGCCCCGCCATCATCCACTATATAGCCCTTTTCTATCAAGGGCTCCTTCGCTTTGCCGGCTCCTATCGCCCACTTGATGGTCAAGTCTCTCTGGCCCATGATAGGAATTGAATTAAAGGCTCCGCCGTTACGGAATGTCTCCCTGATGGAGGCGGAGATTCTGGTGCACTGGCACATCAGAATTCCTTCTATCCTGGGGTCTTCGACCGCCTTTAAAGACTTCCCGTCATTTTCACTGACAATCTTCTCTAATACTCGTTGCTTGTATTCGAAGTCTGCCGGAGTGTCGCCGACTACGATTACGAAGAAGCCGGGCCCCTGCACTTCCTTGTTCAGGCGGTTGAAGGTCTCCTCTTCTTCTTCATTGCTTGTCGTGATATTCGCAGCTACCATTGAAATGTTAAAGCCCATCAACTCGAAACATATTTCACTTTCACCTATCTTGAGCTCCGCCTGCCACATCTTTTCTACTGACGGGAAGCTGAAATACCGTGCCATCATGTTCGGCGGTATCTCGCTCAGGGAGTAATGCGGTGATATCCCCTCGACCGGGTAGGCAGAAGGCCCCGACCAGTGATAAAGCTTTACTGCAGCCTTCGTAAACACACCCGGCGTTACGCCCGGCGGCACGGCACTGGTAAGTATGCTCCTCAAAGACGGACCCGGTCCGTCACCACAGAACCACTCATCCGAAGACCCCAGCGAACCTGACCTGACTATGTCCCCTTCAGGAGTTATCCATTCTATAGCCAGATGGTTTCGGTCATCACCACTTGTGGTTTGATCCATATGTCCGTGACCCCTGAGCATTGCCGTACAGTTAGTCCCGGCCCCCTTTATGCAAAAATTCAAGCCCCTTTTCATTAGCTCAGCTTGTAGCTGTGACGAGATTACATACGGCTCAACCACGGCATACATGTTTTTCTCGTTGATTTCAATTATACGGTTCATCCTTCTCAGGTCTAACAAGATAATACCCGGAGGGAACATCCCCGTCCAGCCGGTGCATATGGGTCTGAATTGCATCTTGTGTTTGTTGCACAGCTTAACTATCGCTTGAACTTCCGCCGTGTTCCCCGGAAGAATTACGGCAGCGAACTCAGTCGAGAAATACGCAGGCATTATTGCCGGGTCATTACAGATATTTTCCTCTCCCACCACATCTTCGAATTCCTTATATACTTCTTTGTTTAAAGCCATGATTCATTAACCCCCTTTCTTATATCGCCTTCTCTACTAATTCAACGATATCATACACCTTCAGGTTACTACCGTTTTCTTTGATGGTTTCGCTGAAGTTCTTCTCACACCAGGGACAGGCGGTAACAATCGCCTCGGCCCCGGTAGACCCGGCTTCCTCTATTCTCTCCCGGGCAGTCCATCTGGCAAACCCGGGATTTGACTCATTGACACCGCCACCGGCCCCACAGCACCAGGCGTATTCCTTGATCCTGGTCATTTCCGTGAGTTTTACGCCGGGAATGCTCTTGAGTACATCCCGAGGCGGTTCATAGACGCCTTTAGTGCCCCGCCGATATTCCTTCGGCGGGTCGAAAACAAATCTGTCCCCTGGAACCTTTTTCCCTTCCCAGTGTATCCAAGGCTCTCCCAGCCGGCCGAGGCGACAGGGGTCATGATAGGTGACATTCAAATTAACTTTCTTATTCAGCTTGAGCTTGCCATCTTTTATCAGCTTGTCGATGTATTCCGAGATATGCAGCACTTCGAGGTCGCCCTTGAGATTGTATTTGTCGTAGAGGACCTTGAAAGCCTGGTAGCCATCGGCGCAGCCCGTGACCAGAGTCTTGATACCGGCTTTCTTAATCATGTCCATGTTCTTTTTAGCCTGATTAAGGAAGTCTTCTTTATAGCCCATCTGGTAGGCCCGGCCGCCGCAGCATGTCTCGGCGTTACCGGCAATACCGAAATTGACGCCGGCTTTCTGCAGTATCTTTACGGTGGCTTTGGCCAGCTTCTGCATGTTCTTGTCGTAACTCGTCAGACAACCGACATGGTAGAGCACATCCACCTTTTCTTTGGTAGCGTCCTTCAGTTTCAGGCCGGTAGCCCAGTCGCCGCGTTTGCCTTTGGCACCGGGTACCATGGTGCCCTGCTTTTGGAGACCGGCGATTACCTTATCGAGGGCCGGGTTGGTTTTTCCATCCTCGACACACCTTAGCCTGAATTCACTGATAGGCTGGAGGACTTCCATATCCATGGCATAGTTACACGAGACACCACAGGCGCCACAAAGCTGGCAGTTATATACTATATCAAGCAGCTTATCCGTATATTTAAATCCATCCTTCAACATTGCCGCTGCGATATTCAATCTTCCGCCGGCTGAGTAGGCGTGGAAATTATATTTAGCTATACTGGGGCACACATTTACATACTGAGCTCCCTTCACCTTTTGCATGGGTATAAATTTGCAGGTCGAACACCGGCAGCACATCTCCATATCGCCTCGGTAATCTTCTAGTGCCATCTCCGTTCCCTCCTAAATTTATTCAATGATGAATTTCTATTATCCATGGTTAAAAGCACACTTTGCCCGGATTCATAATACTGTTTGGATCAAACATCTTCTTAAGCTTATCTAACACAGCGACGGTAGCCGCATCTCTATTTAAAATCATATTTGCATTTTCACCATACGGCCTTGAGAAGAACGCATCCTTAGCCATTAAGCTCTTGACGGCTGAGTTAGATAATCCCCTGACTCGATTTAGCTCACTTGGATTTCCGGGATCATAAAACAGATTAAACTCACAGTGACAGCCAGTGCCCTGTACTATCGGCTGGATGTAAACACCCATTTCTGAAGCGGAGTAGTCAGCTTTTTCAGCCAGTTCATTCATAACCCCGATTTGCCCTTCGAGCTTATCATTGATGGTCAAAAAGAATATGTCCTCGCAGGCCCCTTTATAGCGAAGCTTCCAGTAGGGCTCCCCGGAAGGCTGCTGGACCGCTTTCAGTATTTCATTTGCTGAAACTCCACCGGCTGCTTTAACTGCTTCCACCCCCAACCGCTGGGTTATTTCAGTGATGCCTTTAATATGAGAGCTAATCCTTTCCTCCGGCAAATACTCGTAGCCGGCCACAGTATAGAAAAGAGTCCATGCGGGTAAGGAATCCTTGAGGTTCTGATAGCCCCTGGGCCATTTCTTCGTAAAGATAGCCGCCAGGTTGGTATTATTGAGTATAAAGCATTCGTTGACCATTCTCAGTCTTATCAGCCAGGAAATCATCTCGAGCAGCGTATCGAGGTTGGAGGAGCCAACCACGAAGGGCTCTTCAAGACTGGGGAGTATTTCACACCTCATTGATGCCCACGTTACGATGCCCATGGTTCCCTGCGCCCCCTGGATAAGCCTGTGCCAGGAAGCCACGCCAGGCCCGTACGGCGCTTTTTGCACGCCCCCGACTGCCCACTGCTCCTTTACCGTACCCGGTCCGGCCGCCTGCCCGGTCCTGAACTCATCACCAGACCCAAAGATTACCTCAACACAAGACAACGGGTCTGATATATCCCATTGATACTTGGGCATTATTACAGGCTCTCTCTCGAGTATACTGCCGATAACGGTCTTCGACTTTCGCGGCAGTAGCGGCATATTAAGCCTGATGCCCTCCTTTTCCGCCGCTGGTATGAGTTCACCGAATGTCACGCCCGGCTCGACCATGGCAACCCGGCGCGCCCGGTCGACATTGATGATCTTTTTCATTTTGCTTAAATCTACGATTACAGCCCCTCCGATGCCGGGGACGGTATCACCACGGAAATGAGGAGGGCCCGAGCTTACCGGTACCAGCGGTGTTTGAGTCTTATTAGCCAGGTTTACTATCTTCCGTACGTCACTGGCATTTTTTGGCTTTACCACACATACCGGCCTGACCGCATTGACGAAACTAATGTCTTTGGAATATTCGTCTAATGTCTTTTGTTCATACGATACGTTGCCGGCGCCGACGATTTTCACCAGCTTCTCTTTTCCAATCATTTTTGCCCCCTTTCGCTTTTTACATAGTTAAACGGCTCTATCTAAAGGAATATACTGGTGCTATTGATTCAGATTTGCCTCTGGAAGACGGCTATTTCCTGTCCGTCCTGGAAAATTAATATACCAAAATATAGTATTCTTCTTTGCGTCCCCATGTCAAGTGTGAGAGGCTTTTACGCAAAGTAATAGAGCCTGGCGAGAGTTAAGGTATAAACCCCGAATGGATTATCCTTTTTGGCATAGCGTACTGGATATTGGCCGGGTTCTTACTCAATGATTTAGTATCAAGGCAGAGAGTTTTCGAGTTCCTCAAGGGATGCCGTAACAGTCTCAACAAGTATTATCATAACCCGTACGGCGGTAGGTCAATTTCCCACCATGCTTCGGGGTCTTTCCCATAACCGGGGTCGGTATCCAGCTTTCTGAACATTCCATTGAATACCGATGTGGCAGATAATATTTGCCTCACTAAATTGTGTATATGTATAAACGATTTATCTAGCTTAGTGAAGGGGCAGGCAGCCAGGCAGATGCCGCAATCGTGTCCTCCTATCCTCAGCCAATGTGAGAAACAGTTAGGGGCTTTCTCGTAGTACGTCTTGACGCCGGGGTTATTCCAAGGCCCTTGTATCTCCCACGATGGTTCAGTTTCCATACTGAGGGCATTACTCGGACAGACCTCGGCGCATTTCTTGCAGGTACGGCAAAAGCGGAATATACCGGCATCTATCGGCTTGGTGGGAGCCAGAGGTAAATCGGTAATCACCTTGTATACCCGCACCAATGGGCCCCAATACGGAGAAATCATCCTGTTCAAACGGCTTAACTCGCCCAACCCGGCCAGCACGCCGAAACCAGGGCTATTACCCGAGGTACCCATGTTGCCATCAGCCAGGCACTGATAGCCAAGTCTGCTTATAAACTGCTGGAGGCGAAGCTGGACTGAGGTACCCTCGGAATAGGCCAGCGAAGAGGCAGCCGTGGCCAGAGCCGCCGGTGCTGTGGCCAGGGATAGTGGTGACATCCGGATGGTATAGACAATCATCCATTTCGCTTTATAGGGTATCACCTTCTTCTTATCCGTCTCATACGCCTTGTCCACATCCTCAAACTCCCACTTCCTGCCGTCCCAACCATCAAATTCGTAGATCAGTTTGCGGGTATTCTCATCGAGTTCTACCACGCCAACAGAATCGGCCCCATAAAGCTTAGCTGCTGCCCTGACCATTCGTGTATTTTCCTCGGGTGTGCCCTCATAACGAGGGTAGTCAAGGTCGTCGGGTATGCCCGCCATGCTGAAGGGAACCTTAAGGCCGGGACCGAGGAAGGCATGCTCCATAGTTAAGAGTGATGTTAGCCATCCGCCGGCGACCAGTGCCTTTTCCCTCAGCGTATACCCCGACTCGTTTTCAAGTATAGATTTTGTAGCTGCCTCCCCAGCTTCCCCCCCCAACTTCATAGCATTATCGGGGCCGACGGCCTGGGCAAAACCATTGACAAACATGATATTACTGGAGTCAAAGCGCTTCATCTGGCTCCAGTCAATCTCCACGGTAGGTTTATCGACCTCCTTTATCCACCATGGCAGTTTCCGCTCCGCTACTGGTGATGCCTTTATCTCGTCAAGGTCACGGTATTGCGAAGAGCCTGAGCCACCAGCATCAGTGTTTCCCTCCAATCCCAATGTCTTCATAAAGCTTCTCTTACTCCAGGTAGTGTGATACTTCACAGTTATACCCCCCTATGCAAAATCTCGAATAAGGCACTATTTTTAGCCCGATTATACACCCATTGTTGACAGCAAGCAAAACTTAATCTTTTTAGTTAGTTGTATTAATGTGAATAACAACTATTTACTCTTTCTTCCTTCTTGACTACATCTTTGTCAGTTGATGTTTGATTATTATGAAATATACAACTTGACACTTAATCTCAAAGAACACATAATTTTCAAAGGGGAAAAATACCGGAAACGGAAAACACTGAAAGAATAAGGAATTCTTTCACAGGTAGAAAATGACTGAGTTATTAGTTGTCATTCTGGTTCTAATCGTTCTGGCCCGCGTTACCGGCGAGGTAATGCAGAGATTGGGCCAGCTTGCCATACTCGGTGAACTGCTTATCGGGATAGCGCTGTGGGCTATTATAGCTTACGGCCCGTTCACCCAGCCCGTGCCGGTGCCACTGATTGTAAGCGCTGTTTTCTCCAGTATCGTTATCATGGCCATTGTGACTACCGTAATCGTCCCTCTGACTATGAAACCACTGCTAAAGGTCTAGGTGTATATAAGAAAGGAGAGATAATATGGCGGAGAATAAGAAACACGGCGAATATATAACGGAACTCGGCACACTCAAATCCATGTATAAACAGGTAGTCGCCGACCAGGTAGCTGTAATGGGTGCCAGGGATTTGAACGGCGCCGATTTTTCACTGGGCTGGTCATATCTAACCGAGCCATTCCTCATGGTAGGAGACGCACATACGCATGATTTCGACCAGATTATTTTCTTCCTCGGCGGCGACCCTAACAATATCGGGGAGTTCGGCGCCGAGGTCGAGATGCACCTGGACAATAAGAAACAAATTATCAATTACACTTCATGCGTTTATATACCTGCCGGGCTATCGCACGGCCCCCTTGATGTTAAAATAGTTAACAAGCCTGTTATATTCATCGATATTACGCTTTCGCCCGGGCATTCCATCAGACCGGTCCCGCCGGCGTCTAAGTAAAAGGAGGAGTAAATTCAAATGGCCGAATCAAAATACGACAAGTTTTTCTTTTCCGATTTTAAAGAACCATCCAATCTTTCCGCCGTAGCCGGGCCGCAGGCTTACTTTCGGGGTTCCCGGCAGATTCCCGGCGCCAACATGAACATGGGGTGGCAGGTCTTCGTAGAGCCTATCTACCTGGAAAAAGAGCCTCATACCCACGATGTTGACGAGTACCTTATTTTCCTGGGGGGTAGACTCCCGGATTTATTCGAGTCTTTTCAGGCGGAAATAGATTTCTGTATCGGCGAAGAACAGGAAGAGCACCTTATCAATAAACCCACGATTATCTTCATTCCGAAGGGGATGGTACACTGTCCGCTGAACTTCAGAAAAATCGATAAACCTCTCCTATTCCATGCCCTTCTCCTATCGCCCAGGTTCACCAAGACCATGGGAGACAAGGAGTTCTCTTATGACGGCCCGACCGCGCCGGGAGCCGGAGGCCCTGCTGTTTTAGACCTTTAACTATCCGTTATGACTATCCCTACCCTCAATGGTATAATGCCCAAGGACACGGAGAATATATAGAGGACTGATAGATACGATTTGAAACTTAAATTCTGGTTTCTGGAGACACGTCCGCAATTCCTGACGCTGACCGTGGTGCTGGCTTTCCTCGGCACTGTCATCGCCTGGTATTATGACTATTTCCACCTCGGGCACGCGATACTCGCCGGCATAGGTCTTTTATTTGCCCATATCAGCGTAAACACACTCAACGACTATTTCGATTACCGGAGCGGCATCGACCTGGCTACAAAACGCACCCCCTTCAGCGGGGGTAGCGGTATCCTTCCTGAAAAGTTGCTCAGTCCGCGGCAGGTGCTGTGGCTGGGGATGGGCTCTTTAATACTGGCGGTGCCTATCGGCATCTACTTTACCGTGGTCAGCGGCTGGCAGTTGCTGCCGCTGCTCCTGGTGGCCGCGTTCTTCATACTGCTTTACTGCCCCTTTATCCTCAAGCGACCCTGGCCGGAGTGGGTAGCCGGAGCCGGTATGGGCACGCTGCCGATACTGGGCATGGCCTTTGTACAGATGGGCTCCTATACCTGGGAAACCGTGATCGCCGCCATCCCTTCCGGATTTCTGGTGCATAATCTTCTCCTGCTTAACGAGTTTCCCGATGCCGAAGCCGACCGGCAGGCTGGACGTAAGACAATAGTGATTACCATCGGCAAGAAAAAGGCTGCTATATTCTACGTGGTAGTAGCCATAGCCGTGTATGTCTGGATAATTGCCTGGGTGGCGGCTGGTTATATGCCCGTCTGGACCCTGCTTGCCCTGATTACCCTGCCGCTTACCGCCAGGGCTATCAACGGCGCCATCCACCCTGACGACCCTTCCAAACTCATGCCGGGTATGGCGGCCAACGTGATGGCGATGCTGGGGACGCAACTGCTGATAGGAATCGGGTTTATTCTCGGTCGCGTTTTGTAACATGGCTATGGAAAGCCCCAATCCTCCCCGAAAGCCCGAACCGCTACACGGTATGTTCACGGCGGTTCTGCCAAGCTACGACCTGATAAATCATGTTGTTAGCCTGGGTATGGATAAGCGATGGCGGCGACTGGCGGCCCAGACCTGTTTAGAGGAGAATCCCCGGCATGTCCTCGACCTGGGGTGCGGTACGGGCGATTTAACCATCAGTCTAGCCCGTCTGGCCGACGAACATGCTGAAATAATCGGACTGGACTACAGCCTGCCCATGCTGGAGCGGGCACGAAAGAAAGCAGACCGGGCCGGCGTGGGAGAGAAAATCAAATTCAGCCACGGCGAAGCCACGAATATACCCTTCCCCGACGGTCACCTCGACTGCGTGGGGATATCATTCGCTTTCCGTAACCTTACCTATAAAACTCCGCTATGCCTGCCCCACCTTGCCGAGGTGAAGAGAGTGCTTAAACCGGGCGGTAGATATGTCATCGTGGAGTCGAGTCAGCCGGCGAACCGGGCAATCAGAACGCTGTTTCATCTGTACATGCGTACCGTGGCGCAGTCAGTGGGCGCAATCATCTCCACCAACCGGGGCGCCTACCGCTATCTGGCAGAGTCGATGTCGCGCTTCTACACGCCAGCGGAAGTCAGGGAGATGTTGCTTTCGACGGGATTCAGGAGTGTCAGCTACCGTCCTCTGCTCCTGGGCGCCGTTGGACTGCACGTGGCTATCAGCTAAAGTTAAATCTGGTGTTCGATGCAGTGTTCACGCAGGGTATTAAGGGCGGCGAAGAAGTCCCGCATCATCACGCTCACCGGGTACATCCCTTTCCCGGTAACATGCAGTACGCCGTTTCCGGAAACCAGCCCGAAGGTCTTAAAAAAGGTAATCTCCGCCCACAGCTTACTCTGAGCGTTATTGCCGAAGCGACGTTGCAGCGCTTCCGTATCCAGCTTCATACCGAAAAGCTTTGTTAAAATATAATAGCGTAGATTTTCTTTTTCGGATAGTCTACGCCAGCCTATTATCGGTAATCGCCCGGCACCGGTAAGCTCATGATAACGGTCGAGTGAGAAAGAATTAACAAAGAAGTTGCCGCGCACGATGCTTACCGAACCCGAGCCGATGCCGATATAGTCGTCAAATTCGATGATATACTCGTCAATCATCCGTTCGCCGCGGGAGAAACACCACGCCGTCGAGGCTCTATAGCCACCACGGTAGAGTTCGCGCAGGATAACATCGTAAAACTGCTTTTCGCGTGAATTGTCCACACGGTTGAACCTGCGCTCCATCGCGTCCTTCTTGTGGGGAGAAGCCATAAGCGGGTAGAACGTGGCCTGGTCGATGCCCAGTTCCTTGAAAGCGGCCACATCGGCGGCTAACTGCTCGATTCTCTGGCCGGGGAAATTAAAAACGAAATCCACGTTCAGCGTATCGAACTGCCCTTCGGCCATGAGGAGTCGGCTCTTAACCTCGTCGGCGGGACCGTTAACCCGTCCCATCGTCTTCAGCACCGATTCCTCGAAGCTCTGCACACCGATGGAGAGTCGATTTATACCCATCTCCCTTAAAAGTCCGATGTTCCGCTCTGTCAGCTCCCGGGGCGTTGTCTCCAGAGAGACTTCGCCGACATCAAACTGCGTCCGCAGGTAACTGATAAATGAAGTAAGCTCGTCCATGAGCACCGTGGGCGTTCCCCCACCGAAGTAAATGCTGGAGAAGCTGAAGCCGCGCCGTATGTATAACCCAAGCTCTTTCTTCAGGTCGATAAAATAACGGCGCGCCAGCTCTTCATCAAACAGGTAGCGGTTAAAGCAGCAGAACGGACAAAGGGAGCGACAGAACGGTATATGCACGTACAGCGATATACCTGCCTTACCCCCCAGTTCCTCCCCGTTTATAACTGAATCGTCAAAGGTGGGATTCAGATTGCGGAATTTGCGACCCTCACGCCTGGTAACAAAGCTTACGAGCTCCGGTATCATCTCTGTCTCAGTATCGTCTCCTCTAAAAAATGATACCATACGGCAGTGACTTTGGCGAACACGGGGCGCAAGACAAAATCAGAGGAATCTTCTGAAAAACCGGGGCAATAGACAGTTGAGAGTTATTTTTTAGACAAACGGGACCTGACAAATCCGGAGTTGAACGCTTTGACGGCGACGGGGCAGAACTGGGTGCGCGCGTGCTTATGCAACTCGGCAAAGGCCTGCTGCCGGCTGAGCGCCTGACGATAGACATGGTCGGTAGTCATATTATCAAAAGCATCCGCTACGGCTATCAACCTGGCTCCTATCGGCAGCGTTTCTGACTTGATTCCCTGCGGATATCCCTTGCCGTCATACCTTTCATGATGATATAGAATGAGCTTACTGGCTTCTTTAAGAAACGGAACTTCTTTCAGAAGGTCATAACCTATCACCGGGTGCTTTCGTATCATCTCCCATTCTTCATCGGTAAGGGTGCCGGACTTGTTCAGTATGCTGTCAGGAATACTGAGCTTACCTATATCATGAAGAATGGCGGCGTATTCGAGACTTTGTTTCTCCTCTTTTGAAAGCGACAACTCCCTGGCTCCGGTGAGAGCGTACTCCATTACCCGGCGCGAGTGTCCACCTCCACTGGCTTCTTTGGTATCCGCCAGGGACACGAGCGCCTTGATAGTACCATTGTAGGAATTTAGCAGGTTCGCATTCATTCTGGTGGTTTCGATAGTCATAGCGGTAGTATCTGCCACGCCCAGCATTGTTCTCAGGTCCTGCTTATTGAAATCGGTACCGTCCGCTTTATTGAGTACTTCAATTACCCCGATTACCTTATCCCCGATAACAATCGGTACGCCGATGATAGACTTCGTCTCAAAACCGGTAGCATTGTCTATCTGTTTGTAAAAATTCGCATTCTTCTCGGCGTTATTCACCACCAGGGGTTTGGCGTTCCTGACTATCCACCCGGCAATACCCGACTGCCGACTGATATGTAATCTTTTAAGTTGCTGTCCCACCGGGCCATCGGCAAACTTGAAATACAGTTCCTGGGTCTCATCATCCAGCAGTAGTAAAGAGGATGCTGAAGAACCGAGGGCATTATGCGTCAGCCGCATGATGCTATTAATTAACTCACCTTCTTTGTCTTCCGGTTTAGCCCTGGCCCAGAGCTTCTCAAGAAGGTCAATTTTAGACGTGCCGACCTGCGGTATTAAATTTACAGGCTTAGGCATCTTGTCGTCGTTACTACCTTTCACTTCAACATGTGCCGCTTTATTAACAGGCATCGACACCTTACCACCACTACTGCCGCTCATTTTTACCTGAGCCATCCTGCGGCGAAGTCCCGGTATCTTCACGGCTTGACCGGCTTTTACTTTTACCGGTACTAATCTGACAGGCAAACGCCTCATTTCTCCTCCACGAGTTTACGAAATCGCCGTTTTTAACTATATTTCTCTCATTCTGGCAATAAGTCGATAAATTAAAAATAAACATTCACATTTAAAAACTAAAAATTATGTAAACATTCGCCCTGCTGCTGGTGGTAGGGAAACATCAATAACGACTACATAGAGTTTAATCTGTTGACTACCGCAGGCTGTCAGCCAGGTCTTCGCGGCTGGCCATACCGGTAACGGCATCCAGGAACTCTCTGAGAGAAACACTCCTGCTTCTTAGTTCCTTCAGTTCGGTCCCGATGGGGCTTATTGAGGTGGGGCTGTCAGCATAAGCTCCGTGGAAAGCAAAATAAGCCTGGTTCAGTTTCCTGATATAATACCCGTTTTCGGCCAGATACTGCCGCTTCTGCTCCATAAATTCCTCGGCCTGTTCTATTTCACCCCGGGCAAGGTAATCATCCACGGCTTTCCTGATTTCTCTCATTGCTTTATTGAAATCAAAACCCGATTCCGCCACCTGTTCCGCGTCATCCCCTTCACCATTCGCATAATACTGCTCATAGATAATCGCGCCGATTTCCTTGCTAATCATGCTGGCGACGGTCTCGTTCATAGTGGCAATATCATAGTCCCTGCGGATACCGGCCAGGTCCAGCACATAGAGAAACCCCAGCGGGGTAAAGGCCAGATACTGGTGTAGCCACTCTTCGCCGGCGGTATCGAGCATGAACCGGACGTCCGCCTTATCCGTAACGTAGCTCGGGTAGGTTGACAAGCCACCCAGGTTGACCACCAGTGCGGAGACACCGAGGCTGTCAATCTCAGCCTCGATGCTCGCCATGTCCTCTTCACTCATGTCCGGCAGGAGAGTAACTTCCCTGATGCTTTCTATCCTGTCCCTGGGCGACACTACCAGCAGGTGGGGAGGCTTGGCTAGGTGAATATTGACCGGGGGATAACCGATTCTGATACTTACGCACTTATCCAGGGGATTATAGATACCCTGTTGGGAAAAGGCCTCTCTTATCTGCGTTTCCAGATGTCTTTCAACAAGTTCGGCCAGTTCCGCGTTCTGCCGCTGCCGTTCGCCGAGTTCATCTTCAAGCGATGCCAGGTCTCCCTGCCGTTTTCCCGCCCCAACGGCTCTTATTTCCCATTCCAGTCTCTGAATCCGTTCTATATTGGTGAAAAACACGGCGGTTGCATTATCCGTGTTTTCGTCGCGGCGACTGAATAACTTACCCGCCTCGCTGATAAGGGCGTTGAATTCCCAATTGACGAGGTCAAAGCGGTGGGGCCCGGTGATTTCACGCAGCTGTGTGTCGAAGTCATGGTCCGGAGCACAGCCGGCTGCCAGCGAAAGAAGCAGTAATACGATAGTGACCGGTAGCAGTGCGAATTTACATCGGGATTTAATCAATTCAATTCCCTGAAACGCCCTCAGGATTTTTAGAAGATACGCCTATCTATTTAGCTATGCCGATAGTTTTTCTTTAACCCGGGCGATTATTTTGGTAAGAGTCTCGCCCGTTTTTTCACCGATGACGACATCGGCGTGATGGTCGTGAGGAGTTTCTCCGATGTTTAGAATAACCAGTTTGGCGCCGCCGCGCTTGGCGATGACCGGCATCTGCGCGGCGGGATAGACCACCAGCGACGAACCGGCGGCCAGGAACAGGTCGCACGCGGCAGACCTTACCTCGGATTCACGTGTCTCCCTCTCCGGCATCGACTGGCCGTAAGCGACTGTCGCCGGCTTGAGAATACCGTTACAGGTATCGCACCGGGGGACTACCTCACCGGCAAGCATCTTTTGGTGAACTTCCTCCCGGGGATATCTGCGCTGGCAGTCGAGACAATCGACCCAGTGCATCGTGCCGTGCAGTTCCAGCACCTTCTCGTCCGGCACACCGGCTTTCTGGTGGAGGCCGTCGGTATTCTGCGTTATAATGCAGTCCAGCTTGCCCATATTATTAAGCTCGGCAACGGCATAGTGACCGCTGTTGGGCTCGGCTTCTCTTACCGTTTCCCAGAACATCTTGTGCACCTGCCAGTATTTCTCCCTGATTTCTTCGCTCCGCAGAAAATTCGGCAGATTCAATTCGCTGGGGTCGAACTGGCTCCAGACCCCCTGCGGACCGCGAAAATCGGGAACGTCCGATTCAGTACTGAATCCGGCTCCGGTAAAGACGACGACCTTTTTCGACTCTACAATCATATCAGCTACAGCTTCAATATGCTCCATCATTAACCTCCGTAAAAATTGTGGACTCTTTTAAAAATAAAATCCGGCTAACTTACCCTGATCACGGCCTTAGCCAGTCCCCAGGAATACTCATACAGGTGCAATCCCTTGCTCATGGCTACCAATTCGCCGTCTTCAATACCTATCTCGCCAGCCATGTATTCCTTGAGGAGTTGAATGGCCGCCAGGTTCGAAGGAAAGCCCGCCCATAAATCCCACGACCGGAAATAGGCGATGAACTTCAGCCTGCCATCACGAATCCTGGTATCAATCATTCTGAGGCATGGCGGGTCACGCTGCGAGAGAGAACGGCTACTCCCCACCGACATGAAAGCCTGGTTGGTGTTATAACCGTCCTCCCGGTACATCCTGATTACCCTGGCTATCTGTTTTTCAAGATACTGTCCGTAGGTGTACTGCTCTCCCTTTTTCCGGTGGGACGTCATGAGGTAAGGCAAATAACTTTCCACATAATCCATGGTACTGGGCGGGGGTACGCCCTGGGGTACGTCCGGTACCAGCGGCCGCGTGCCGGGATAACTGATTTGAATAACGGCTAAATCAAGTTCCTTGCGTTTCTGACCGGCGTAACTACCCCGGTCTATTTTATATTCGTAGCCTTTGTCCATAGCCTCACACAAGCACATGAACCATGCTTCGGAAAGGTCTCTGGCTTCAACTACCGAAATTTTCATGAATAATCCTTTCCTGCCTGAAATTCTATTTCCTGCCCCTGACCAGCGTGAAAAACCTGTCCTGGTACTCCTCGAAGACGCCCCAGTGGTTCAGTTCCCGTTCGAGCTCGTAGGCTTTAATTTCACCCATGGCTACCTGCTGGAACATCTCCTCGATTTTCTGCCGGGCGCCGACGGGCACTCCGCCGTGACTCATGCCAAGCAATCCCCTGGAGCCAAGCTGGGCGATATTCTCCGGCATGGAGCGGGTGGTAATCTCGTAAATAAACTTCAGCAGGGATACATCCCAGAGTTCGTCCTGCCCCTTGATGATGGAAGCCAGGGGGTCGCCCTTTTTATCAATTTCTTCATTCAACCTGTCCACCACGACCGGCCAGCTGTCCGAGACGATATTAAGTTCCTTCGGCTCGTTTTTATAGGTATAAAACAGGCCGGGAGTATCCGGGCCGTGCATTCTGAGTAGCATCTCGAAATACCGGCGGGCATCGTAACTGAACCCTTCAAGCTGGGTCAGATAATAAGGCGTGACAATCTTCGGCCTCTCGGCGATAACCCTGCCCTCTCTGATTACCGTTTCGCTGACATCTTTAACAAGCTCCGAGTAGATAGGCTCGGTGACGATGTAGTAATAGACATTGGTAACCCCGAAGGTGGCCAGGTGCTGCCGGGGATGCCTCAGTATTTCAGTGTGGCGAGCCGCGTGTTCGATTTTATCGCTATCAGCATCCATGATTATTCCTAGTCGATTGCCGCCAGTTCCAGCTTGTATTCATCCAGCACCGAGATATACTGCGCTTCCATCTGGGACTGCACTCTCTGCCACTCCTCCAGGAACTGCGGCTGTTTTTCCACATCTATATTCATCCTGGCGCTGCTGACGCCGGTCTGCTGCTTGATAGCCTCCTGTATCTTAGCCTCAAATTCGGTCTTTAAAGATTCGTAGGCCTGCTGCTTCTGCTGGGCTCCTTCCTGCAGATAGTGGTCCAGCACTTTCCTTATCTTGCTGAAAACATTCTCGGCGGCTACTTTATCGTTTTTCAGAGCCTTCAAGCCGTCCATTGCTTCGTTATTGGTCCTCCGGGCGGCCTCATTCCTGGGGAGGCTGATATTCCTCAGAAGAATATCGTTGACGCTGGTTACGACAACCTTCCTGGCTTTATCGTCATACTTGCTTACCTCACTGACCAGATTGCAGTTTTCTCTCAGGTAGTGAGCCGCCAGTTTTTCGCCCTCCGGGCCGTACTTCCACTTGAGGCGTTCTTCTTCCGTAGGTTCGCCTATTTTGGCCAGTTTTTCCCTGGCTATCTCGGCGGCACTCTTTATCTCGCCCATTTGACTCCTCCAAACCTGTCTTGAAATGAATTATTCAGCTTCAATAACTATTATACACCAACAGGGGAACATCAGAAAGGGAAACCAGGGGTCAGGGTGGGAAAAGATAACTATGGCGAGGGGTGGAGTGTGAACCTAACCCTTTTGCTTGAGCAGCCAGTACTCCAGGCCGTCGGCTAAAGCCAGCCAGCTGGCCTCGATGATATTGGTGGAGCCGCCGACGGTAACCCATTCATCAACGCCGTCAGAGGACTCAATGAGGACGCGTACCTGCGACTCCGTGCCGGTGCTCTCCTCAAGAATACGCACCTTATAGTCGACGAGCTTGACCTGCTTCAGGCTGGGATAGAACTGCAGCAGGGCTTTACGCAACGCCCGGTCCAAGGCGTTTACGGGACCGTCGCCTTCCGCCGCCGTGTGTATTATTTCCTTGCCCACCCTTACCTTGACCATGGCCTCGGAGATCATTTCCTCGGCGGCCTTGCGCGTGGAGGGACGCCGCTTCGACTCCACGACCACCATAAAGTCGACCAGTTCAAAGGGCGCTTTGTAGTCCGGCTCAGCCCGGTGGAGGAGTAACTCAAAAGACGCCTCGGCATTGTCATACTGAAAGCCGCGGCTTTCCAAGAATTTAATGTGCGCTAGAAGTTCTTTAGTGTCTTTCACGTCCGACGATAGGTCGATGCCCAGTTCTTTAGCCTTGGTGATGATATTACGCTTGCCGGACTGGTCGGATACTACCGTCCGCTGCTTATTGCCAACCTTCGAGGGGTTAATATGCTGGTAGGCCTCCGGCCACTTGGTCATACCGTCCATGTGATAGCCCGCCTTGTGGCTGAAGGCGCTGGCACCGACGTACGGCGCGTAGGGGTCGGGAGCTTTGTTGGCTATCTCGCTGATAGCATGAGAGATATCCGTCACTTTAGCCAGCTGCTCATCGGTAACGCAGTCTATACCCATTTTCAGCTTCAAAGCGGGTATGACGGTACAAAGGTTGGTATTGCCGGTACGTTCCCCGTAGCCGTTGATGGTGCCCTGTACCTGGGTCGCCCCCGCCTGCACCGCCGCCAGCGTATTAGCCAGCGCCAACCCGCCATCGTTATGCGCATGAATCCCCAGCGTAACCGAGGTTGCCTTGGCCGCCGCCTTGACCGCCTCGGTGATTTCTTCAGGCAGGGCACCGCCGTTAGTATCGCACAGCACCAGGCAGTCGGCCCCGGCATCGGCGGCTACCTCCAGCGTCTTGAGCGCGTATTTCGCATCGGACTTATAGCCGTCGAAGTAGTGTTCGGCATCGAAGAATACTGAAATTCCTTTCGACTTAATAAAGCGTATGGAATCGGCAATCATATTGAGGTTCTCTTCCAGCGTGGTCTTCAGAACACGGACAACCTGTAAGTCCGAACTTTTGGCGACAAGCGTAGCAATCTTAACGCCGGCTTCCACCAGCATGATGAGGTTATTGTCCTCCTCCGCTCTGGTATCACGGCGCCGGGTGCTGCCGAAACCGACTATTCGTGCGTTCCGCAGCGAGAGTCCCTTCACCTTCTGATAGAACTCGGCGTCCTTGGGATTGGAACCGGGCCAGCCGCCTTCGATGTAGCGGATGCCCAGTTCATCGAGCTTCCGGGCGATATGCAGCTTATCCACCACGGAGAAGGATATACCCTCGCTCTGTGCCCCGTCACGCAGCGTGGTATCGTAAAGCTCAATCTTTACCAACTTTTAGCCTCCCGCCTTCCCGGCAATAAGGTCGCCCATCTCTTTGGTGCCGACCTTAGTTTTCCCTTCACTCATTATATCATAGGTGCGGTAGCCTTCATTCAGGACAGCTTCAACGGCAGATTCGACCGCCTGCGCTTCTTTCTCCAGCGCACAGGAGTAACGCAGCATCATGGCGACGCTCAGGATTATAGCGATGGGATTGACCATATCGAGTCCGGCACGGCGTGGCGCGCTGCCGTGAATAGGCTCATACAGTCCGAATATCCTGACGCCCGCCTCGGGTACGCCCGCCAGACTCGCCGAGGGCAACATACCCATCGAGCCCGCCAGCATGGAAGCCTCGTCGGTGAGAATATCGCCGAAGGTATTTTCCGTAACCAGCGTGTCCAGGTATTTGGGATTCTGGATGATGCGCATGGAGCAGGCATCCACGAGCATGTGCTCCAGAGTGACATCCGGGTAACTCTCGGCGACTTCCACAGCGACCTGCCGCCAGAGTCGTGACGACTCCAGCACGTTGGCCTTATCTACCGAGATGAGCTTTTTCTGCCGTCTTTGCGCCAGCTCAAAGCCTACCCGCACGATACGCTCGATCTCCTGCTCAGAGTACGCCATGGAGTCGACGGCGCGCCTGCCCTTCGCTGTCTGCCACCGCCGCTTGGGCTTGCCGAAATACAGTCCGCCGGTCAGCTCGCGCACGAAGATAAATTCGACGCCCTCGATTACCTCCGGCTTGAAGTTGGTAGAGTCGACCAGCACCGGAAAGACCTTGACCGGGCGGAGGTTGGCAAAAAGCCCCAGGTATTTACGCATTTCCAGCAGGCCATCCTCGGGGCGTACCTTGTTCAGGGGGTCGTCCCACTTGGGACCGCCCACGGCGCCCAGCAGAACGGCATCGCTTTTCTTACACTGTGCTAACGTATCCCCGGATACAGCCACGCCTTCCGCATCGATAGCCGCCCCACCGATAAGCCTGTTTTCGAGGTAAAAACCGTGGCCGAATTTTTTACCGACCGCCTGCAACGCCTTGATTGCTTCGGCGGTAACATCAGGGCCAACGCCGTCACCGGGTAATACTGTCAGGTTAAAATTCACTTAAGTCCTCCTGGCCAATCGTTGTTTGGTATATTCGATTAATCCCCCGGCCGAAATCAGCTCGGCCATGAATTCGGGAAAAGGCTCGGCGGTAAAGTCCACGCTCCGGGTGACGTTCTTAATTTTGCCCTTCGAAAGGTCGACTTCCAGGACGTCTCCGGCTTCGGTTTTATCAACCGCCTGCGGGCACTCCAGAAGCGGCAGGCCGATGTTGATGGCGTTGCGGAAGAAGATGCGGGCGAAGCTTTTGGCGATAACGCAGGATACCCCAACCGCTTTGATAGCCAGCGGGGCGTGCTCCCGCGAGGAGCCGCAGCCGAAGTTGGTGGTGGCCATGATGATATCGCCGGGCTTGACCGTTTTCAGGAATTCCGCATCGATATCTTCCATGCAGTGTTCGGCTAATTCATCGGGGTCGGACATGCTGAGGTAACGGGCGGGGATAATAACATCCGTGTTAACATCGGCGCCGTATTTAAAGACTTTGCCTTTGAGTTTCATCTTGGCTCCTTAATTTACACTCTCACCTTTCCAACGATACGCATGACGAAAACCCTTAGCTTCTGCTTCGGTAATCGTTCCAACATAACACTCCAATCTTTCTTCTTCTATTAATGCAGTGTCATATTGCTGGTCAAATGGTAGATGATATATTTGTTCTTCAGTTCTCCGAGCTACATTACATTTTACAGAAGGGTAAGGCGGAATAAGTTTGGGAAATGGAACGACTTCAACTGCTACACCGAGCACTTTAGCAACTTGCTCCGCCTTGTCAGAAACCTTCGCCGTTGCTATCAGCTTGGGAATTACATTTCTCTTACCAATAAGTTCAGGAAATATAGATAACTGCAATTTCTCTTTGTCACTAAAGTTTTCTAAATAATATTCGACCGTTGTGCCGAACAAATAAAAAATGTGTTTTTCATGTATAACTTTCTCTTGTGCCCAACGTTTACACTGGATTATCTCTATTATATTATCCTTTTTACATATTAAATCTCTCCCCAAATCCTCAAAACCTTTCTTTCCATGATAATACACCTTCCAGCCTATTGTCTCATACAAATATCCAATATACCTTTCATAATCCCTCCCGATTTGCCAATCGGATTTGTTAGGTTTTCCCCAATACCAATCTAACTTTCTCTGCAACTTCTCATTAGGTGTGAGCCCTTCATAATATTTAGGCCCGTAATGCCTTTTTACTTCCTCATCAAACTCTTTCTCTTTTTTCTCCCACGCTGAATGTATCTCTTTTATAATTTCATCTAACTCGTTAGCGTCAACTCCAATATAGTCATCCAACCAAGGAGCTAGATACCTAGAATAATCTAAAAGGTAATTAGCCAACCTTGCCGCCTTTTCAGACTCACGACGTTCCTTAGATATTTGCCTAATTTGTTCTGCAGCTTTCAATGCTGGATGGGATTTATATACTAAATGTCGTGCTAAGTTCGAGTCATGTAGAAAAAAGTAATCGTCGTAAGCTTTAACTAACCAAGGAAACCCTTCAGTTTTTTCTTTAACAAAAATCTCTAAATCTGTCTTCTGTTTTTTTAGCTCTGCCTCTTTTGACTCCAGCTCCTTTTTAAGTTTGTATTCCCTCTTTTCCGCTTCACGTCTCTCTTGCTCTGCTTTTTGCCTTAATTTGGCTTCTATTGAATCCAACTCCTCTAATTTTTCCAACTTGGGCTTCAGTTCAGCGTATTTTCTCGCCTGCTCTTGCAGTCTTGATAACCTACTATTAAGCCACACAATAAGCCAAATACCAGCTACTACGGCAATAAATATTAGCCAACCTTCCATACCTGCCCCCTACACCCTACACTCAAACCACCACCAGCTTACTCTCCCGGCCCTTCACACACTGTTATTTTCATCTTTCCTGTGTCCCATAACATCGTCGGGGCTGACAATTCTGCCCGCCACGGCGCTGGCGGCGGCAACCGCCGGATTAGCCAGGTAGACCTCCGATTTCGGACTGCCCATCCTGCCGACGAAGTTACGGTTGGTAGTCGAGATACAGCGCTCGCCCTCAGCCAGGACGCCCATGTGTCCGCCGAGACACGGCCCGCAGGTCGGTGTGCTGACCACCGCCCCCGCCTTGATAAACGTCTCTAGCAAACCTTCCAATAAAGCAGCGAGGTACACCTGCTGCGTGCCGGGTATGATAATACAGCGTATCCTCTC
>JAUWGD010000085.1 GCA_030606585.1 Dehalococcoidales bacterium
CAGGGCTGGCCGGGGCTCCTTCACGGCGGCATCCTGGGCTGCCTGCTGGACGAGGTGATGAGCAATGTCGCTTACGCCACGGGTAATACCTGCCTGACCGCCAGTATCACCATCAGGCAGAAAAAGCCCGTTGAAGTGGGAATACCGCTGGTCATTACCGCCCGGATAACCCGTCACCGGAAAAAGCTCATCGAGACCGAGGGCCGGGTATGCCTGAAAGACGGCACGGTAATCGCCGAAAGCACGGCCAAGCAGTTCATCGCGGAGAACGAGGCGGACAATGTCAAGGAGAACAAGAGCCATGTCTGACGGTAAACTTGAGGCAGTGCTCTGGGACCTCGACGGCGTTATCGCGGATACCGGCGACTATCATTACCGTGCCTGGGGTGATATCTTTAAGGAAAAAGGCGCCACTTTTACCAGGGAAGACTTCATGCGGCATTTCGGGCAGAGACACGATACCATTATCAGGTTCGCCCTCGGCGATGATATACCGACGGACGAATTCGAGATTATAACCAAAAGAAAGCAGCAGGAATACCGCCGGCTGGTTACCGATAATATAAAACCGTTGCCCGGAGCCATCGAATTGATAAAGTCGCTGAACAATCACCGTATAAAAACGGCCATAGCTTCCTCGGCGCCCCTGGAAAACATCGAGATTATCATCAAGGGGTTGGGCATAGAGGACTGCTTCCAGGCGATAGCCTGGGGCACAGAAGTCCCCGAAGGCAAACCCAGTCCGCAGATTTTCCTGCTGGCGGCCAAGAAACTGGAGGCCAAACCCGGTAACTGCGTGGTCATCGAGGACGCAATCGCCGGCGTGGCCGCCTCCAAGCAGGCCGGTATGAAATGTGTCGCGGTTACCAACAGTCACCCCGGGGCCAGTCTCAGCAAGGCCGACCTTATCGTCAGTACGCTGGAATCGGTCGGATTCGGCGACCTTGACGGACTCTTCCGGTAAGTTGTGATAGGCTCAATAATATTAACAGTGTCAGGAGTATGAAATGGAAAGGTCTCTGGTACTTATCAAGCCCGATGCCATGGAGAGGGGGCTGGCCGGCGCTATTATCGGACGCCTCCAGGGAGAAGGGCTCAATCTGGTGGCGCTAAGGATGCTGCACATGGACAGGCCGTTAGCCGAACGCCACTACGCCGTCCACAGGGAGAAACCATTCTATAAAGACCTCGTGGACTATATAATCTCTACCCCGATTGTAGCCGCCGTCCTCGAAGGCGAAAACGCCGTGGAGAGAATCAGGGAATTAATGGGAGCCACCGACCCCGCCAGAGCCGCGGCGGGAACGATAAGGAAAGACTTCGGCCTGGACGTCCAGCGTAACTCGACACATGCCTCGGACTCACCGGAAAACGCGGAAAAAGAGACAGGTCTCTTCTTTAAAGAAAACGAGATTTTCGACTAGACGAAGCAACTTACTGAATCCGCAGCACCGTTTTCGCTTCGTGCCAGAGTTCGTCGAGTTTATAGAAATCACGCTCCTCGATGCCGAAGATATGCACGACAACATCACTGTAATCGAGCAAAAGCCACCCGGAATCGTGCGTGCCCTCATGGTGGTGCGGCATAATGCCTTCCTTCTTCAGGCCGTGCTCCACTTCGTCATAGATGGTGCGAATCTGCCTCGTGCTTTCGCCGGCGCAGATAACAAAATAGTCCGTAAAGCTGCACAGGTCGCGTACATCCAGTAAAACGATATTGCTGGCCTGCTTATCGCTGGCCACATCGACAACTCTACGGGCTACTTCAATTGCTTCCAGTCTAAAAATCTCCGCGTAAAATACTCGCCCTATTATTATATCACATATAAATCGTCGCCTTTCACCTTTTCTCATCATCGCAGAATCTGATATAGTAATGGTATCAAGCCTTTGCTGTTCCAGTGCAGCTCAGAGAGGAGAACATACCGTAATGTCGAAGTCAGCCGAAGTGAAAGATGGTATCTGTTATATGTGCACCACGGCCTGCCCTACCCGGATCCATGTGCAGGACGGCAAGGCTGTTAAGATTGATATCGCCGACCCCAAGGTGACCCACTGCCCCCGCTGGAAGGCCCAGCTGGACTTTGTCTATCATCCCGACCGCCTTCAGTACCCCGTGAAACGCACCGGTAAGAGGGGAGACGGCTCATGGCAGCGCATCTCCTGGGACGAGGCTCTGGATAGTGTTGCCGGAAACTTGCAGTCGGCGAAAGATAAGTATGGCCCGGAATCGGTAATCTTCTGGATTGCTTATACCAAGGAACCGCGTCCCTACTTCCATCGCCTGACGCATGCCTTCGGCTCGCCCAACTACTGCACCGAAAGCAGTAACTGCTTCTCCGGCACCTGGATAGCCTCCAACCTGACCTTCGGCTACGATTATTCGTATTTCACGATATCGGGCGGCTCTGTGGAGCCGGAGACGAAATGCAAGCTTATCTGGGGCGCGGCTGTGGTAACTTCACCCCCGGTATGGGAAGAAAATTTTTATGCCGGAAATAACGGCGTTAAACTAATCGTGGTAGACCCCCGCCGCACCGATATCGCCTCCAGGGCCGATATCCACCTGCAACTGCGTCCCGGCACCGATGGCGCCCTGGCGCTAGGCTTTATGAATGTCATCATCAATGAAAACCTGTATGATAAAGAGTTCGTCGAGAAGTGGACGGTAGGCTTCGACGGACTTAAAAAGCTGGCACAGGAATACACACCGGAGAGAGTCGAGGAAATAACCCGGGTACCCGCCGGGAAAATCAGGGAAGCCGCCCGTCTCTTCGCCACCAATAAGCCAGGCAAGGTCCACCTGAGCGCCAACAGCACTACCCACCACGTCAATGGCGTGCAGAACCACCGCGCCGTAATTCTGCTGGCGGCGATAACCGGCAACTTCGAAGTGCCCGGCGGCAACAGATACGTCGCCATTTCCACGGAAGGAACCAACGATATCAGCCTGCACGAGCGGATTAAGGATATGCCTCCGGGAATAGGCTCGCAGCAGTTCCCCTTATGGACGTCCCGCTACCACGAGATGCAGTCCAACTCCATCGCCGACCAGATAGAGAGCGGCCAGCCCTATCCCCTTAAAGCCATGTTCTCGGCGGGACTCTGTACGCAGTTTTTCGGCAACACCAACCGCATGGTTGAGACCTTCAAGAAGCTCGATTTCATCGCCGTGACCGAATATTTTCACACCCCCGGCACGCAGCTTGCCGATATCGTCATGCCCATAGCTTCATGGCTGGAGCGGCCGATACTCATGACCGGTTTCATGGGCATGTCAAAACTCATCGAGCCCGCCATCAAGCCTCTCGGCGAGTGCCGGACGGAGTGGGACATCTACTCCGAACTGGCCAAACGACTCGGCTTCGGCGACCTGTTCTGGGACGGCAGCTTCGAGAAGTGCGCGGATTATATTCTCGAACCCATGAAAATAACCTGTAAAGACCTTCAGCAGCACCCTGAAGGTATCAAACAACCCGTACCGGCTGTGTCTGAGAACCCTTATGAAAAAGGAGGCTTCAAGACACCCTCCGGAAAGATAGAGATAGCCTCCGCCACGCTGGCGAAGCATGGCCTCGATGCCCTGCCGGTTTACCATGAGCCTCCGGAAAGCCCGGTAAGTCGGCCCGACCTGGCCAGGGATTACCCGCTGGTAATGACTTCGGGTGCCAGGGTGATGGCCTATACTCATTCGCAGTTTCGTAACCTCCCGCAGCTACGCAAACTAATGCCGGACCCGCTGGTTGATATTAACCCCGCCGACGCTGACCCCCGCAATATAAAAACGGGCGATATGGTGACGGTCAGTTCGCCGCGTGGCAGCATCAGAATGAAGGCCAACGTTACCGATGCCATACTGGCTGGTGTTGTCTCGCTGCCGCACCACTGGCCCGATGAACTTAACGTCAACCTGCTGGTGGATGACAGCACCCTCGACCCTATATCAGGTTTCCTTCCCTATAAATCACAGCTGTGCCAGGTCAGCAAGGCCTGATACTGTACCTGAGAATACAATATAATAATATTTTATAGGGTTAACTTGTAGTCGAAGTAAGGGTTAACCCTTACTTTTTCAAGAGAGATTCACGCTGGTCTTTACCGTGCTGAAGATTTATACTGGAACGGTATTAACCGCAACTTATTTTTAAAGGAACGGGTATAACATGCCTTCCAAGGCTCTCCTCAAAGCACTGACCGAAGCCGGCGTCGGCTCCCGCCGCCGCATGGCCGAAGCCATCAAACAGAGTAAGGTTGATGTCAACGGCATAACAGCCGAGTCCTTCAACCAACCGGTAAACGTGGCGAAAGACCGCGTCTCCGTCAACGGCCGGGCGGTCAACCTCAAACCCGATGATACAATCTGCCTGATGCTCAACAAACCCGGGGATATCGTCTCCACCGTCAGCGATGAGAAAGGCCGCCGCACCGTACTGGATATCCTGCCCCCGAGATACCGGAAACTCAGGCTTTATCCGGTGGGCCGACTCGACAAAGACACCACCGGCCTGCTTCTACTCACCAACGACGGCGACCTTACCTACCGGCTGACCCACCCCAGGTTCGAGCATGAAAAAGAGTATCTGGTACATATCAGGGGCAGCCTGAAACGGAATGAAATTCAACAACTGGAACAGGGCGTCCTGCTGGAAGACGGCATGACCCACCCGGCCTCGGTGGAAACAGACTCTTCCACTCCGCCGTTCAACTACAGCTTTACCATCCACGAAGGCAGGAAGCGCCAGGTACGCCGCATGTTCGAAAAGCTAAAACACCCCGTCCTGGCACTGAAACGTGTCCGTATCGGCGGGCTGTGGCTCGGCGACCTTAAAGAGGGCGAGGTACGGCGGCTGAGCGCTCAGGAGATAAAGTCTTTATTAGAAAACTAAGTCATCAGTTCTTTTGACTACATCTCATAAAATCAACCGTACCCCGTCTTAGCCTCACCGTCTTAGCCTCACCCCCTTAATCCCCCTCTCCAATTAGCAGTATAGAATCAAAACGATAGTATATTTAATTGGAAAGGGGGAGAGATTCTGAGTGGGGGCTTCGCCCCCTCTCTCTTTTACTCCCCTCTCCAGCTAATATGAACTCGGGATTGCTGTTATGACACTAGCTGAAGAGGGGTCAGGGGTGAGGTATAGACCTTTAACGGAGGACTGAAATCCCCTGAACCGCATCAAACCTTTTCAAACGCGACTCAGGTCTGTTATACTGGATTATTCCGGAATGACAAATCCTTTGCCATGCATGCGATAATAGAGCGAGCCAGAAAAGAAGGCAGGACCGTCCTGACCGAGGTAGAGTCCAAGGAACTCATCGGGCAGTCGGGCATAAACGTCAACGACACCAGACTGGCTAAATCACGGTCGGAGGCATCCTCTATCAGCCAGCAAATGGACTTTCCGGTAGCACTAAAAGTAGCCTCGCCGGATATCGTCCACAAGAGTGATGCCGGCGGCATCCGGCTGGGATTGGAAACCCCGGAGCAGGTAGAACAGGCCTGTGACGAAATTCTGGAAACAGCTCGCCAGAAGTACCCCCGCGCCGACATACAGGGGGTGTCCGTGCAGAAGATGACCGACCCGGGCGTAGAGGTAATCATCGGCATGAACAAAGACGCCCAGTTCGGCCCGGTGCTCATGTTCGGCCTCGGGGGAGTCTTCGTTGAAATCCTGGAGGATATTTCCCTGCGGGTAATACCAGTCACGAAGCGAGATGTCGGCGAGATGATAAAGGAAATAAAGGGATACAAGATGCTGACAGGCTACCGCGGCCTGCCAGCCGCCGATGAAGCGAAGCTGGCAGATATGCTGCTGGCGGTCGCCGATTTCGTGACGCAATACCCGGTGATTAAAGAACTCGACCTCAACCCCGTCATCGCTTATAGCGACGGCACTATCGCCGTGGATGCCAGGATAGTACTGGAAGACTCGGATTAGAATGGTAGAACCAGAAAAGCAGGAGAGCCTGAATTCCGTACTGGAGAACGCCGCCAGGCGTTTTGCCGATAAAACAGCCGTTCTCATGGGCGAGAGACGGGTCTCCTTCGCCCGACTTAACGAGGATTCCAACCGGGTCGCCCACGCCCTGATATCAATTGGAGTAAGGAAAGGCGACCGCGTCGCCATGATGCAGGCGAGCAACCCGGAATTCATAGTCGTCTTCTTCGGGATTATGAAAGCCGGGGGTATTGCCGTTCCACTCGACTCCCGGTACGTCGCCGATGAACTGGACATACTCTTTAACGACTGCTGCCCGAAGGTGCTGATAATTGAAAACCCGCCGCTGGAATCGCTGCTGCCGGCCCTGCCACGCTTCGACTCCATAGAGCACATTATCACCTTCGACCCTGCTTACGCGGAACAATTTACCGACTACCACGAGATTCTCGCTAAATACCCTTCATCCGGCTTAGACGTGCCCGTAGACCCGGACGATATCGCCATTATTTCCTACACCGGCGGGCCTACCCATAAACCGCATGGCGTCGCCCTGTCCCACTACAGCGTCAGCACCGAGGCTGTCAACTCCGCGTACGTACTCCGGCAGACCGATAAAGACGTGCTGATGCAGTTCGCCCTGCCGATGTACCACCAGTTCGGCCTGACTTCCGTGCTGATGTCTTCGATGTACAAGGGCAGCACCGTGGTGGTGGTGCCGGGGACGGGGCGCTCTATCGATAGCTTCATGGAGGCGGTGGAGCGCGAAAAAGGTACGATATACATGGGCGTCCCCTATATCTACTCGTTGATGATAAACGTCGCCCTCCGCGAAGGCATCAGGCATGATTTAAGTTCGCTGCGACTCTGTATCAGCGGCGGCTCCCCCCTGGAATCCGTAGTCGTAAACCTGTTCAAGGAACTATATGGCTTTACCATACTCGATGTCTGGGGCCAGACCGAGACCGTCTCCCAGGCAACCATAGCGCCTATCGACGGCTCGGGCAAAACCGGCGCGTCGGGCAAGCCGATGCCCTGCTGGGAGATAAAAATATTCGATGAAAACGATAATGAGCTGCCTCCCGGCCAGGAAGGGGAAATAGTCGCCCGGGGGCCGGTGATGACCGGCTTTCACAATAATCCCGAGGCCACCGCCAGAATTTTAAGAAACGGCTGGCTGCATACGGGCGATATCGGCCGCATGGACGAGGACGGCTCCCTTTACATCACCGCCCGTAAGAGAAGAATGCTTATCCTGAAAGGCCAGAATATCTTCCCCGACGATATCGAAGAAGTC
>JAUWGD010000047.1 GCA_030606585.1 Dehalococcoidales bacterium
ATAGAGCACCGGCCTCCGGAGCCGGGTGCGAGCGTTCAAGTCGCTCCAGGGGCGTTAATAGTACATGGAGCAAAAAATGACGAAAGTGAAAAGTCTTACAGAAATCAGATGGCACGGACGCGGCGGTCAGGGTGCGGTTACTTCCACCGAGCTGATGGCACAGGCGGCCATAAGCGAAGGTAAGTATGCGCAGGCTTTCCCGAGCTTCGGACCGGAGCGCCGGGGAGCGCCGGTGCAGGCTTTCAACAGAATCGACAGCCAGGCACCCGTTAAAATCAGGGCGGATATTACCGAACCGGATATTGTCGTGGTGCTGGACCCCAGCCTGCTGGAGAAAGTTAATGTAACGTCCGGACTAAAAAAGGGCGGTTACGTAATTATAAACACACGAAAAACAGCCAAGGAAATAAAAAGCGAGTTCGGAATTAAATACCCGGTGGCCACGGTTAACGCTAATAAGATAGCGCGTGAGACACTGGGTGTTCTCATCGTTAATACCACCATGATTGGAGCTGTAATTAAGGCGACGGGCATTGTCAAGAAAGAGTCAGTCTATGCACCGCTTGAAAAACGGTTCGGTAGACTGGGAGAACGCAACATTAATGCCATGGAAACAGCCTACAAAGAAGTAGTAATTGAGGAGCAATAAATGGCTAAATCCGATAGCGAATATACCTGGAAAGAACTGGAAATCGGTGCCATAATAGCCGACCCGGGAAGCGCCCGGCAGTACGAGAGCGGAACATGGCGGTCACAGCGACCGACCTATGACTTTAAGAAATGCATCAAATGCGGTCTCTGCGCCCTGTATTGCCCGGAAGGGTGTATCGGGGAGAACGAGGATGGGTATTTTGAAGCCGACCTGTTCTACTGCAAGGGGTGCGGTATCTGTGCCAGGGAATGCTGGACAAAGGTGATAACAATGGTATTGGAGGAGGAATAATGGCTACACGAGTAGGGATTGAGGTTTCCATTGCTATTGCGGACGCGGTAAAGCTGGCCAACCCTGACGTCGTGGCGGCTTACCCGATTACCCCCCAGACCCACATCGTCGAGCACCTGGCCGAGCTGGTAGCCAACGGTGAACTGGACGCGGAATATATTCCGGTAGAATCGGAACATTCGGCCATGAGTGCCTGCCTTGGTTCGGCAGCCGCCGGCGCCCGCACTTTTACAGCCACGGCCAGCCAGGGACTGGCGCTGATGAACGAGGTGGTATATGTAGCCGCACCCATGCGGCTTCCCATTATCATGGCGGTTGCCAACAGGGCCCTATCAGCGCCGCTGAGTATCTGGTGTGACCATTCCGACATGATGTCGGTCAGAGACACGGGCTGGATACAGATAATCGCAGAAAATGGCCAGCAGTGTGTGGATAATATTATCTGCGCTTTCCGTATCGGTGAGGACAAACGCGTGCTGCTGCCAGTGATGGTACACCTTGACGGTTTTAACCTGACTCACGTCATCGAACCGATAGAATTCCCGGAACAGAGCGAAGTCGATAAGTTCCTGCCTCCATACAAATTCCCCCTGCCGTTAAATCCGGATAATCCGGTGGCTATGGGGGACTTCGCCCCGCCGGTCATCTTTACCGAGACAAAATGGGCACAGGAAAAGAATATACAAGCCTCCAAAAAGGTAGTATCGGAGGTCTGGGATAAATATAATAAAGCCTTCGGCCGTCAATATTACCCGGTTGAGAAACACCACAGCGACGGCGCCAAGGTAGTGCTGATGACAATGGGAGCTGTCGGCGAGACAGCTTCGGTAGCCATCGACGAGATGGTAGCCGATGGTCAGGACGTGGGACAGATAAGGCTGCGTCTGTGGCGGCCCTTCCCCCTTGAGGAGTTACGCGAGGCCGTTAAGGACGCCGAAGTGCTTATCGTACTGGACAGGGCCATCTCCTACGGCGGGCCGTGCGGACCGGTTGCTTCCGAGGTCAAGGCAGCCTTTTACGACCAGCCAAAGAGACCCAAGATTGTCAGCTTCGTGGGCGGACTCGGCGGCAGGGATATCACCGTGGCAGGGTTCAGAGACATCGTCAAGCAAGGCACCGAGATTGCCCGGACAGGTAGCAAGAACGAATACGAGATTTACGGTGTGAGGGAATAATGGAAAAATACGCGGTTTACGTACCTCGACTTATCAAGAAAAGGGAGAATTTCGCGCCGGGTCACCGCGCCTGCATCGGCTGCGGTGAGGCGCTGGCCGTCAGGCTGGCATTCAAGGCGCTGGATAACAACGTCATTGTGGCTAACGCCACCGGCTGCATAGAGATTATCGCCTCGCAGCTTCCGTTTACCACCTGGCACCTTCCCTGGATTCACACCCTGTTTGAAAATCCGGCAGCCGTGGCCTCGGGCATCGAGGCTGGCTACAAAGCCATGAAGAGGAAGGGAATGGCAGTGCCGGAAAATACCAAGGTAGTTGCCATCGGCGGCGACGGCGCCACCAGCGACATCGGCCTGCAGGCGATATCCGGAGCCCTGGAAAGAGGGCACGATTTCACCTATATCTGCTTCGATAACGAGGCTTATATGAATACCGGCATCCAGAGGTCTTCGGCGACGCCCTTCGGTGCGGCCACCACTACCTCGCCGGCCGGCAAGCAAAGTTTCGGACAGTTCACCTGGAAGAAGAACATGCCGGAGATTGCCGCGGCCCACAACATACCGTACGTGGCCACCGCCACTCACGGGTACCCGTTCGACCTTATGGCGAAGGTCCGCAAGGCTGTCGATACACCGGGACCGGCTTATGTCCACATCCTCTCGGTCTGCCCCACCGGCTGGCGGAGCGCCACGGATACGGTTAACCGTCAGTCACGCCTGGCCGTACAGACGGGTGTGTTCCCTCTCTACGAGGTAGAAAACGGCGTATATAAAATGAGCATCGACCTGCCCAGGCTCAGACCGGTTAAAGATTACCTGAAAATACAGGGCAGGTTCCGCCACCTGAGCGATGACCTTATTCAGCAGATACAGGATAGAGTGGAACTGGAATATCAAAAGATTTTGGAGAAGGCTAACAATGTCACCAAAAGAGCTAAAGTCAAAGGCAAAACAGGCGCTGCAAAAGCATCAGCACGATAAATCGCTGCTGGTGGACATTCTGCAGGATATCCAGTCGGAAGTCGGGTACCTGCCCAAAGAGGTATTACAGGAGACCAGTAAAGGTCTCGGCGTTCCGCTGAGTCGGGTCTACAGTGTCGCCACCTTTTTCAAGGCGTTCAGCCTGACACCGAGAGGACGCCACCTGATTAACGTTTGCATGGGCACGGCCTGCCACGTCCGGGGCGCCGTAAAGGTCATGGAGAAAATCGAGCAGGAACTGAAAGTAAAAAGGGGCGAGACCACCAAAGACCTTAAATTCACTCTGGAAACGGTCAACTGCGTGGGCGCCTGTGCCCTGGGCCCGATGGTCATCATCGGCGAAGACTATCACGGAGAGATGACGCCCGAAGGTATCGTTTCCGTGCTGAAGGACTATAACTAACGAGTGGAGGATGTCACCAGTGGCTAAACTAAAATCCGTGGGTGAACTGGAGGCTCTAAGAAAGTCGATAACAGGGAAGAGAGACCCGAAGAAAGCCGTAATTACCGTGTGCAACGGCACAGGCTGCCATGCCCACGGCTGCAAAGCCGTTACGGCCGCCTTCCAGGATGAAGTAAAGAAACAGAAACTGCAAAATACGGTGGATATCCGAGCTACCGGCTGCCACGGCTTCTGCGAGCGGGGGCCTCTGGTAGTCATCAAACCGAAGGATATTTTCTACCAGCGGGTCAGGGTCAAGGACGTACCGGAGATACTGACCGAGACCATCGGTAAGGGCAATGTTATCGAGAGAATGCTCTATACCGACCGCGCGCCCGGCAAAAAGATTACCTGCGAGTCCGACGTGCCGTTTTACAAACTGCAGAAACGCCTCGTCTTCGGTAATAACGGGTTAATCGACCCTACTTCCATCGAAGACTACCTTGCGGTGGGCGGCTACGCCGCCCTGGCCAAGGCGCTTAAAATGAAACCCGAAGCCATTATCGACGAGGTGAAAAAGGCGGGGCTGAGGGGACGTGGCGGCGGCGGTTTCCCCACGGGAAACAAGTGGGAAAGTACCCGCAAGGCAAAGGGCAAGACGAAATACGTTATCTGCAACGCTGATGAAGGCGACCCCGGCGCCTATATGGACAGGAGCCTCGTAGAAGGTAACCCTCACAGCTTCCTCGAAGGTATGATAATAGGCGCTTACGCCATCGGCGCCAATCAGGGCTACATCTATATTCGCAACGAGTACCCCCTCGCCGTAAGGCATGTACATATAGCCATCGAACAGGCGGAAGCCAGCGGTCTGCTGGGCAAGAACATCCTGGGGTCGGGATTCAATTTCGATATTAAAGTACAGAGAGGCGGCGGCGCGTTTATCTGCGGCGAGTCCACCGCTTTAATGGCATCGCTGGAAGGCAGGGTAGGGGAACCCAGAGCCAAGTATATACATACCTCGGACCAGGGACTCTGGGGGCAACCGACCAACCTTAATAACGTCGAGACGTGGGCTAACGTGCCCCTGATAATCAATAACGGCGCCGACTGGTATCGGCAGATAGGCACTAAGAACAGCAAGGGTACCAAGATATTCTCGCTGGTCGGCAATATCACCAATACCGGACTGGTCGAAGTACCCATGGGCATTACCCTGCGGGAGATTATCTACGACCTCGGCGGCGGTATCCCCAAGGGAAGGAAATTCAAGGCTGTCCAGACCGGCGGCCCTTCCGGCGGCGTTATCCCGGAAAGCCTGCTGGACCTGCCGGTTGATTTCGATGAGCTGGTTAAGGTCGGCTCCATGATGGGTTCCGGCGGCATGATTGTCATGGACGACAAGACCTGCATGGTCAATATCGCCAACTACTTCGTTTCCTTCCTCGAAGGAGAGTCCTGCGGCAAGTGCGTTCCCTGCCGTGAGGGACTGCAGCAAATGAAGTATATCCTGACCGGTATTACCGAGGGACGTGGGAAGAAGGGCGACATCGAGTTGCTGGAAGAATTATCAGCCGTGCTGGTTGACGCCGCCCTCTGTGCTCTGGGGCAGCAGGCGCCCAATCCGGTCCTGAGCACGATTAAATACTTCCGGGACGAGTATGAAGCCCATATCAATGATAAGCAATGCCCCGCCGGTGTCTGCAACTTAGAGGCGGTAAAAGTAAAGTAAGGATACGATGAAAATGGTGAAACTAACGATAAACGGACGTAAAATCACGGCAGAAGAGGGTACCACGATACTGTATGCCGCCCGCGATAATAATATCTATATACCGACCCTTTGCGAGAACGAGGCGGTCGCTCCCTACGGCGCCTGCCGGCTCTGCCTGGTCGAAATAAAGACCGCCAAAGGCAGAGAAAGACTGGTTACATCATGCATCTATCAGGTGGAAGAAGGACTTGCCGTTCAAACGGATACCGAGAGAATCCAGAGAATCCGCAAGATGCTGCTAGAACTCCTGCTGGCGCGTTGTCCGGAATCCCAGGTAATCAAGGATTTAGCGGAGAAGGTCGGCGTTACGAAGACCCGCTTCGTCAAGCAGAAGGGCAACAACGACTGTATCCTGTGCGCCAACTGCGCCCGCACCTGCGAGGAGGTCGTCGGCGTGGCGGCCATCAGCCTGGCGAGGCGCGGCGTGGATAGGGAACTGACCACGCCGTTTAACGAGGATTTCACCGAAGCCTGCATCGGCTGCGGTTCCTGCGCATACAGCTGTCCCACGGGCGCCATCACCATGGAAGACAAGAGAGGCACCAGAAGAATCAAATGGCCTCACAACAAGATGGAGTTCAAGCTGAAGAAGTGCTCCGTCTGCGGCCAGTACTGGGCGCCGGAAAAGCAGATAGAGTACATCGCCAAAACATCGGGGACGCCACTTTCCGATTATGATGCCTGCCCCGATTGCCGCGAATAATACTTATTAACTTTGGTCTTAAGAGGGGCTCTCGCCCCTCTTTTTATTTCCCCTTACTATTGCACGGCAATCGGCGCTCGGTTATACTGTAACCGTCGGGGTGTGGCGCAGTCTGGTTTAGCGCGCAGCGTTTGGGACGCTGAGGTCGGAGGTTCAAATCCTCTCACCCCGACCATCATAGCAGGGGATAGTTTACATAATGTTGCGCCAGGCTTATTTTACACCTACCCCTTAGCCCCGAGGCTCCTCATCAACATCAATAAGCCTTTAATGTTCAACTTTATTACACTAAACGAGTTGCACTGGCGCAGCCTCTGCCAGATATAAGAGCGGCGCAGGTAGAACTCCCGATAGGCCTGCTTAATCCAGTATTTAAGGTCGTCCCGGCTGATTTCATCGCTTTCAAAGACCGGAGTCGCCGGATTGTCCGTCCCGGCATAGACGAAGTTCTCCCAGGGTATGCTTTCTGTCCTGTCCTTCATATAGATGTTGTACAACTCGGTGCCGGGGTAAGGCGTGGTCACGGAAAACTGGGCGAAGTCCACCTTCAGTTTTTGAGCGAAGTCGATGGTCTGTCTTATCGTCTCCAGAGTCTCGCCGGGGGAACCGAGCATGAAATAGCCGATAACCTGGATTCCCACCTCCCGTGTGATGCGGACGGCTTCTTCCACCTGCTCCAGGGTGGTATCTTTGTGCAGGGTCTCGATGATATCCGGCGAGGCCGATTCGATACCGTAAGCGACGGCGTAACAGCCGGCCCGCTTCATGTTTCGCAGCAGGTTCTTATCCACGAGGTTTACCCTTGTCTCGCAGGTCCAGGCTATTTTTATTCCAGAACCGATTATTTTCTCTGTGATTGATTGCACCCGGTCCTTATCCAGCGTAAAAGAATCGTCGTAAAAAGCTATTTCTTTCACGCCGAATCTTTCTCTGAGAAAGGCAATTTCATCAATTACTCTCGCCGGACTCTGTGCCCGGAACTTACTGCCGAAGACAGGCTTTGAGCAATAGGCGCAGCGATACGGACAACCTCGACTGGTCACCATGGTGGCCAAAGGCATAGACAGACCGTGCGGGGGGTGGGGTCTGTACTTTCGCAACGGCAGAAGATGGTAAGCCGGATATGGGAGGGCATCCATATTAACAATTGATGTCCTGTTTGCCGTATGAACGACATTTCCATCCGCCCGATAGCTGATACCCGCGATATTATCTAACGGTTGTTTATCCTCGATAGCACGCAGCAGCTCAACCACGGTCTCGTCACCTTCTCCCCTGACGATGATATCCAGCTCGGGCGACAGGTCCAGTGTCTCCCCGGGAAGCAGTGTGACATGGGCACCTCCCATGACTATCGTTATTCGGGGATTTGCCTGCTTGAGATAACGCGCGATGCTCAGGGCGGTGCTGATTGTAGGAGTCATGGCAGTAAGCCCTATGATATCGGTATCGTTTACCAGGGCCGGCACCTCTTCAGGCATGAGCCTCAGAGCATTAGCGTCAATAATTCTTACACGATGTCCTTCTTTTTCCAGAATGGATGCAACTAAAGCCATGCCGACAGGTGGCTGGGGATACCTGGTGAATTGAGGGGGATTTATCAGCGTTACATTTAACATGTTTCTTGTAAGCTTCAATCCCTCCTGCGGGATAAGGCACGAAGTATTAAACCGGTAAATACACTAAACACCCCAACAACGAGGAAGAGTACCGCAACCATGGTCGTACCTACCGGCAACACGTTACTGGCGGCAAAAAGCTGGAGCACCCTGATACCGGCTATTATTCCAAGCACTACCAGTATGGTACCGGCTATTCCAAAGAAAAAGAGTGGTTTTCCTTCTGAAATCATAACCAGTATCCTGGTAAATACCCCCAGTCCGTGGGCTACAGGGTTATGAGTAGAACTATCTTTGCGATATGTGACCGAAACGGGTACTTCAGCCACTTTAAGGTCGCGTCTGGACGCTTCAGCCACGGTCTCGGCGGATACTGCCATACCGTTTTCTTTCAGTTTTAGAGTCGATATTGCCTTACGCGAAAAAGCCCTGAAGCCACATTCGGAATCAGTAAGCCGTTTCTTGGAAAGGAGGTTTATGGAGCGTAATATTACTTTCTGGCCGAATCTTCTGAACAAAGGGATTTTGTTTCTCTGTTCCTCCCGGGAACCGATAACAAAATCGTAGCCTTCCTGAATAGGTTTTACAATGTTCGGTATTTCCTGCGGTCTATGCTGTGCATCAGCGTCCAGTATCACCAGGATATCAGGGTCTTTTTTCCTGGCCTCGGCGATAATGCTCTGGATGGCAGCACCATAGCCCTTGTTTTTATTATGACGAACCACCTCGGCGCCGGCAAGCTCAGCTATTTCTGCAGTATTATCGTCGCTGCCGTCGTCAATAACGATTACTTCATCCACATACTGCCGGGTATTGAGCACCATAGTCCCTATATACTCACCCTCATTATATGCGGGCATTCCGGCAATAATTCTGGGTTTCGACGTTTTAACCATTCCCTCTTTCCTCAATCACTAACATCAATTCCCGCCCCAACAAATAGTTTTTTAAGTTCCCTCCTGGCCAGTCGGGTAGGGTTGCCTCCTTTTGCCTCCCAGCGCTGTATCGTCGAAAGACTGACACCCATTTCCCTGGCCAGGTCCTCCTGTGCCCATCCCTTCTTCCTGCGTAGTTCCCTGACTTTTTTCTTAAGTCCTTCCATTATAACCTCCATAAGCTGTTGCAAGCAAGGGCTTACCTTAATCGTTACATACAACCAAGCATTATAAAATTAAATTGGACAAATGTCAATATTGTGTCATTCTGAGTGCCTTCTATATGTAAACAGCATGCCAAATGTCACATCGAGGGTGGGGGTAAAAGGCTTGACAAAGATACCGAAAAATGGTTAAAATACGGAAAACGGTTTCCTATTTCCTTATTATTTATTCTATGTCTTTTGAATCACAAAGCGTCGAACGGAAAGAGCTTGCGATTTTAAAAATCCTGAGTGAATCTACCGACGCACTCGGCGCCAGGGTCATTGCGAATCGTCTGAAAGAGCATGGCTTCGAGCTGGGTGAAAGGGCGGTGAGATATCATCTCAGGCTCATGGATGAACGCGGGCTAACCTACCTGATGGGGCAACGCGACGGCCGTATCCTTACCGATAAAGGCATGGAAGAAGTACGGTCTGCCCTGGTCAAGGATAAAGTCGGTTTTGCTATATCTAAAATCGAAACTCTATCTTTTCGTACCACTTTCGATCCGGAAAAACGCTCCGGTCTGGTGCCGGTAAATGTTTCGCTTTTTGACCGGGAAGACTTCAAACGCGCTCTGAAAGCCATGAAACCGGCTTTCGGCAACGGCTACTGCACAAGCGACCTCGTAGCTATAGCCACGGAGGGTGAACATCTGGGAGAGGTAGCGATACCTCCGGGGAAAATAGGGATGGCGTCGGTTTGCAGTATAATTTTCAATGGAGCTTTACTCAAGGCGGGTGTTCCCATGGACTCGCGGTTCGGCGGTATACTGCAGGTGAGAAATCGACAGCCTCTACGTTTCGCGGAGCTTATCGATTATTCCGGGTGTTCCCTGGACCCATCGAACATCTTTATCAAAGCCCGTATGACATCGGTCGGTGATGCGGTGAACAAGGGTGATGGCAAGATACTGGCCAATTTTAGAGAAATCCCGGCAATATGCCGTAAAATAGCCGTTAAGGTCATAACGGATTTAAAAGAGGTGGGTTTTAGCAGCCTGGTAACTATCGGCAATACCAGCGAACCGGTATGCGAGATGCCGGTTGGACTCAATAAAATGGGGATGGTCTTATTGGGAGGCCTGAACCCGATAGCCGCTGCCGAAGAAGCCGGTATCGGAGCCGAAAATATGGGTATGAGCACGGTTATGGAGTACGAGGACATGGTCAGGTTCCATGAAGCCGTTATCGAGTACCGTGACCTGGAAAGATTCTGGGAAGTATCAGTCTGAAGGCAAGAGGGAATTACCTTAAATATATTAATAATCTGAAAGGAGTCAGTAAGAAGAATGAATTTACAACGTCCCAATGCCAATGATGCTACACGTACCGCCAATCGCAGTCGCAGCGTCGTGCCGATGAGCGGACTCTGTACCCGCTGTATCGACGGCTGTACCGGAAACTGCGAGGTATTCAAAGCTACCTTCCGGGGTAGGGAATTAATATACCCCGGTCCATTCGGCGAGATTACCGCCGGAGGTGATAAAGACTACCCGGTCGATTACTCGCACCTGAACATCCAGGGATACGCCCTGGGAGCCAGGGGCCTGCCGGAGGGGGTTGAGGGCAACCCGGACACGGCCACTTTCCCCTCGGTGAATACGGAGACGGAATACGGCTGGGATATCAAGGTTAAAATGAAGACGCCCATATTTACCGGAGCGCTGGGTTCCACCGAGATTGCCCGTAAAAACTGGGAGCACTTCGCCATCGGGGCGGCTATCAGCGGCGTGACCCTGGTCTGCGGCGAAAACGTTTGCGGCATCGACCCGCAACTGGTACGCGATAAAAACGGTAAAGTGGTGTCAGCACCGGACATGGACCGCCGCATCGAAACTTACCGCCGTTATCACCAGGGCTATGGTGAAATCCTGGTGCAGATGAACGTTGAGGATACGCGACTCGGCGTGGCCGAATATGTCCATAACAAGCACGGCCTGGAAACTATCGAGTTGAAGTGGGGGCAGGGAGCCAAGTGTATCGGCGGCGAGATAAAGGTCAACAGCCTGGAAAGGGCGCTGGAGCTCCAGAAGCGCGGCTACATCGTCACGCCGGACCCGTCGGACCCGGTCAACCAGGCAGCCTTCAAGGACGGCGCCATCAAAGAGTTCGAGCGGCACAGTCGCCTGGGCTTCGTCGAGGAAGAGGAGTTTTTCAAAGAGGTCAAGCGACTGCGCGATATCGGCTTCAAGCGCGTCACCCTGAAAACGGGGGCCTACGGCCTGCGCGAGCTGGCCATGGCTATAAAATGGAGCTCAAGGGCGAAAATCGATTTACTGACTATCGATGGCGCCCCGGGCGGCACGGGAATGAGTCCCTGGCGCATGATGGAGGAGTGGGGTATGCCCAGCCTCTACCTGCACGCCGCAGCCTCCGAGTTCTGCCGGAAGCTGGCGGATAAGGGCGAGAGGGTGCCGGATATCGCTTTCGCGGGGGCGTTCAGCAGCGAGGACGGCGTCTTTAAGGCGCTGGCGCTCGGCGCACCGTTCACCAGAGCCGTCTGCATGGGCCGCGCCCTGATGATTCCGGGCATGGTCGGTAAGAACATAGCCTTGTGGCTGAAAGACGGCCGGCTGCCCAACACCGTCAGCCATTACGGCACGACGGTGGAAGAAAT
>JAUWGD010000057.1 GCA_030606585.1 Dehalococcoidales bacterium
ACCCCGGGCTACTCCAAAGTGACCATGAAGCTGACGCCCGACCATATGAATTTCAACAGCCTTGTGTTCGGGGGAATCGTTATGTCCGTAGCCGACCAGGCCTTCGCCTACGCCACGAACTCGCTGGTAAGCCCCAGCATCGCCACCCAGTTCAACATCCACCTGATTGCCGGGGCCAGCCCGGGCGACGAACTCATAGCCGAATGCCGGGTAATCAAGAGCGGACGGCGTATCGGCGTATCCGAAATGACGGTGACCAACCAGGACGGCAAGCTCATTGCCAAGGCCTCCGGCACTACCGTTACCACGGCGTGATTACAGCATATCCCGTCTCAGCCTCAATTGAATTGACAGGACGGCGTTCTGTATGGTAAGCTATGCCGTTGTTTAGCCTGTATGAAAGTGGAACGTAAATGACCATCATTCGCAGTGAACTGGAGAACCCGAAATTCATCTTTACCAGGCGCACAGGAGGTGCGCGTGGGAGGTTTGAAGATTTACTGTTAGATTGATAGACTATTGCTGTTTTGCAATCAAAGGGTTATAGATTACCTCCCACAGCCGGGAGGTAATTCAATTTATTAAGGTAAAAAACTTTCAGACAGTATGGAAAAAAGAGAAACCATTCCGCAGATTATCAAAAGCAACCGCGACAGGTGGGGTCCCCGGATTGCCATGTCCATGAAGATGTTCGGCGTCTGGCACAGGTACAGCTGGCAGGACTACTACGACAACGTCAAATACTTCTCGCTGGGCATGATAAGCCTCGGGCTTGAGAGCGGTGACGTGGTCTGCATCATAGGGGATAACGAACCGCAGTGGTTCTGGGGCGAGTTCGCCACTCAGGCAGCCGGAGGCATCGCCACGGGAATTTTCGTGGACTCTATTCCGTCAGAAGTAAAATACGTCGCCGAGCACTCCGACGCCAAATTCGCTATCGTTAACGACCAGGAGCAGACGGATAAGTTCCTGGAAATCAAGGACGAGTTGCCCCTGTTGAAAAAGGTCATCTACTGGGACCCGAAGGGACTGCGTAACTATGAAGACTCCATACTCATCAGCTTCGATGAGGTATTAGAACTGGGTAAGGAATACGAGAAGGAACACCCCGGCCTTTTCGAAGAGAACGTGGAGGCGGGTAAAGGCGAGGATATCGCCTTTATTTACTACACATCGGGGACGACCGGCCTCCCCAAGGGCGCCATGCTCAACCACCGCGCCCTGATAACCACAGCCGAGGGGTTTGTCGACCGCTACCCGCTGGACGAAAACGACGACCTGATTTCCAACTTCCCGGCGGCCTGGGTCGGCGACAGCTACTTCGCCACCATCCCGCATTTACTGTCCGGCGCCAAGCTCAACTTCCCCGAGGAGCCGGAAACAATCGCCGAAGATACGCGGGAGGTGGGCCCGAACTTCGTTATCTACGGCCCGCGACAGTGGGAGGGGCTGGTCAGCGAAATACAGGTAAAGATGGTGGACGCCAATCCCCTGAAACGATTCACCTACAACCTGTTCCTGCCGGTAGGACATAAAATCGCCGATATCAAGTTCGAGGGCAAAACGCCCAACCTGTTCTGGCGTATTCTCCATCAAATCGCCTATTTAGCTTTATTCCGGCCGCTCAAGGACCGGCTGGGACTGAGCAAGGTCAGGTTCGCCGTAACGGGGAGCTCGGTGCTTAGCCTGGATACCTTCCGCCTCATCCATGCCATCGGCGTTGAGCTCAGGCAGTGCTACGCCAGTACTGAAGCCGGCTTAATATCATCCCATGGTAAAGGTGAAATTAAATTCGAGAGCGTCGGCAGGCCGGCACTCGGTACTTCACTAAAAATAACCAAAGAAGGCGAACTCCTGGTAAACAGCGATTGCATGTTCACGGGTTACCATAAAAACGAGGAGAAAACGGCGGAAACCCTCATAGACGGCTGGTGCCACACCGGGGACGCCGTCAACATCAACGAGCAGGGGCACCTGATATTCATGGACCGTCTGGAACACATGGGCCAGTTGAAGTCGGGCGCCAAGTACGCACCCCAGTACATAGAAGGCAGGCTCAGGTTCAGTCCGTATATCAAAGACGCTATGGTCATAGGAGGCAAGGACAAAGACTATGTCTCGGCCATAGTAAATATAGATTTTGCCATGGTGGGTAAATGGGCGGAACGCCACCGCATTCCTTACACTACATTTGTCGACCTCTCCCAGAAGAAAGCGGTGGCCGACCTCGTACGGCAGGACCTGGAGCGGGTTAACGGCTATCTGCCGGAGCAGTCCCGCGTGCAGAAATTCGTCCTGCTGCACAAGGAGTTCGACCCCGATGAAGCCGAGCTCACGCGAACCCGGAAGCTGCGAAGAGAGTTCATGGAAGAACGATATAAGAATTTAATCGACGCTTTATACGGCAACAAGGATGAAGTGGACGTACAGGCGGCGGTGACCTACAGAGACGGCCGGAAAGGGCAGGTAACCACGAGCGTTCAGGTAAGGGATATTTAGGGAAAGGGGCATACTGATAAATGGCTGAGTTACTCCAGTTTGTTATCACCGGCTTATCGGTGGGCATGGTCTATTCACTCATCGCCCTGGGATTCGTCCTTGTCTGGAAATCGAGCAGCGTGGCCAACCTCGCCCTGGGGCAGATAGTGCTGATTTCTTCATGGTTTACCTACTCGATGCTGGCACAGGCCGAGTTGCCCGTTTATATAGCGTTTCCCCTGGTTGTCCTCTTCGCCATGTTCCTGGGGTGGGTAATCGAACGGTTCGCCCTGCGCCCGCTCATCGCCCAGCCCATTCTATCGCTTATCGCGGTAACGCTGGGGATAGGCTATTTTATCGAAGGTGTGATAACATTCATCTGGCCCTGGAGCGTTGACGCTCTGCCCCGCCTTTTCCCCAGGGAAGTAATCCATATCGGCCCGGCGGTCATTTCCCAGGAATACGTATGGGTAATCGTCATCTGCCTGGTGGTATTCGTTTTGCTGACCGTGTTCTTCCGCTACCATAAGATGGGTATTGCCATGCGAGCTACCGCCGACGACCAGATGGCGGTGCAGGCCTGCGGCATCCCGGTGACCAGAGTCTTCTCCACATCATGGATGTTTGCCTGCTGCGTGGCGGCTATCGGCGGTATTTTAATATCCAGTATCGGTGGTATCACCCACGGGCTGGTCGAAACCGGCCTGAAAGCATTCTCCGTGGTGATACTCGGCGGCCTGGACTCATTCGCCGGCGCTATCATCGCCGGCCCCATCATCGGGCTTGCCGAGAGTCTCGGCGGCGGCTATCTCACGCCGTATATCTGGGCCGGGGTCAAGGATATCATACCCTTCGTTATTATCATTATCGTCATGTGCATCAAACCCTACGGACTGTTCGGAGAGGAGCGTATCGAGAGGATATAAATGAGTTTACCGTGCGGAACCCGTAATTATAACTACGCCGAAGACATGGGCATAGTACGCACCAAGACCCACTGGGTGCTGCTCATCGCCTTTCTCGTTATTCTCTTCACGGCCCCGCTATACTTCGGCAACTACTGGCTGGGAGTATTCAATCTGATTGGCATCACCCTCATCGCGGCTATCGGACTGAATATCCTGGTTGGCTACTGCGGGCAGCTGTCCATCGGACATGCCGGTTTTATCGCCGTGGGGGCCTATACCGCCGCCATACTGACCAATCGGCTGGAGATGCCTTTCCTGGTCGGACTCATCGGCGCCGGGGTTGTTTCCGGACTCATCGGTATTATCTTCGGTCTGCCTTCGGTACGTGTTAAGGGCTTCTACCTGGCTATTACCACCATCGCCGCCCAGTTCATCATTATCTGGGTCATCAATCACTGGAGTTTGACCGGCGGATTCGTCGGCATCAAGGTACCCTATGCCTCCATAGGCGGCCTGGTCTTCCGCAGCGAATCGAGCCAGTTTTACCTTATCATTATCATCGCCGCCCTGTGTGTCTTCTTTGCCAAGAACCTGGCCAGGACGAAGGTGGGCAGGGCATTTATCGCCATCCGTGATAACGACCTTGCCGCCGAGGTCATGGGCGTCAACCTCCTTTATTACAAATTGCTGGCATTCTTCATCGGCTGCTTCTTCGCCGGTATTGCCGGAGCTCTGCTTGCCCACTGGATAGGATTTCTCAACGCCGAGCAGTTCAGCTTTACGGAGTCGATTCTTTACGTCGGCATGATTATCATCGGCGGACTGGGCACTTCCATAGGCCCTATCTTCGGGGTCATATTTATCAGAATTCTACAGCAGCTACTTACCATGGAACTGGTCCCATTTCTGGAGAGCACTTTTACCAATTTCCCGGCGGGATTCGCCACCGGTGTTACCCCGATGCTCTTCGGACTGGTAATAGTGCTTTTCCTGATACTGGAGCCGCGGGGACTGGCTCACCGCTGGGCACTTTTCAAATCGGCCTACCGATTATGGCCGTTCTCATACTAATAAATGAAGGGGGTGTGGTTTATGTAGTTCCAAGGCTGGTAAAATACAACAAACCGATTAATCCTTAAGAGGAGGGAAAAATGAATAACAAGCGACTGGTTATTGCCATTATCATCTGCCTGGCGTTGATGGTTGCCGCGCTGCCCTTACTCAGCGCATGCGGTGAACCTGACACAGAAGGCAAAACGTTAAAAATAGGCATCACCACCCCGACGACCGGACCCGCTGCCGAAAAGGGTGCCCCGATGGGGCATGGCAACCTCGACTGTATTAAGTACGTCAATGAAGAACTCGGCGGCGTTAACGGGTACCAGGTAGAAGTTGTCTGGCTGGACAACGGCTACGATGCCGCCAAAGTAGCCACCATAGTCAAGAGGTTCATGAATGAAGGCTGCCTGCTTTATTCCACTTCTTCATCGGCCATGATGGCGGCGTCCATGGAAATCGCCAACCGCGCCGGTTTTCCGGGTATCGCTGCCTTTTCCTCACCCATACTCTACCGTCCCCCGCAGCATATCTACGGGCAGATGCCTGATTACGGGGACGATTTCCTGGTATTCGCAGAATACTACATGGATAATATCTGGAAGGGGACAGGCAAGCCTAAGATGGCGATGCACCTGCTGGCCAACACCACCGGTTACGGGGCCAGGGATGCCGCCACGGCTTTTGCCGAGGAACTGGGCATTGAAATTATTGCCACCGAAGAGCATTCCAAGACCACGACCTCAGAGATGGAGTCGCTGACTAGAGTCAAGGCGTTGAACCCGGATGTCCTTTATATCTCCAGCACACCGGCGCCCACCGCCTTGATTGTGAAAAACGCCTATGAGCTGGGCATGTTCCCCGGCATCACCATCGGTTCGGGCCACGCCGGTTTTACCAAGGCTCTGATTGACATCGCCGGAGCCGACATTACCGAGGGCGTTTACGGTGTATTCCCCACGGTAAACTGGGGCGATGACGTTGACGGCATGGCCAAGATGACCGAGTACATTAATGAGTATCACCCGAACGATGCCGGCAACATGGACTACATTACCACCTGGGCGCAGAGTCTCATCATGGTCGAAATCCTGCGGGTAGCACTTGATAACGCCGGTTACGACGCGCTGGCTGCGGGCGATGCCGCTTCCTGGAAAGCCCTGGAGGAACAGGGTATCCAGAAGCTGAAGAACTATGATGTCGACGGGCTGCACGGTCCGGTGAGCTATACGCCGGGTGACAACCGCCTGTCGAAATCCGTACGCGTCTTCCAGGTTCAGGGCGGTGAGATTACACCGCTGACCGACTGGATTGATGCCCCGATGGTTGCATACGAAGACTTCGAATGGTTCGGAAATTAATAACGAAAAGTAAATAGCACCGGGGGCTCCGATTATCATCGGAGCCCCCACCAGGTAGGAGAGAACCGCATATGCTCAAGTTGAACAACATTGAGGTTACTTATCTTAATGTCATACGCGTGTTGCACGGCGTTTCCATGACCGTGGAAGACGGCGCTATCATCGCGTTACTGGGTGCTAACGGTGCCGGTAAAAGCACCACCCTCAAGGCGATATCGGGATTGCTCCATATCGAGGAAGGGGAAGTAACCGACGGCAGTATCGAGTGGAACGGCGAGAGAATAGACAAGAAATACGCCGAAGAGATAGGTAAGATGGGCATTATCCAGGCACTGGAGGGGCGCCATGTCTTCGAGCACCTCAACACCGAGGAAAACCTGATAGTCGGCGCCCATAACCGCCGCGACCGCCACGCGGTCAGGCAGGACCTGGAGATGGTCTACGATTACTTCCCGCGCCTGAAGGAGATGCGGCGGAACACGGCCGGTTACCTTTCCGGCGGCGAGCAGCAGATGCTCGTTATCGGACGGGCGATGATGGCTACCCCCAAACTGATGATGCTGGATGAACCGTCACTGGGGCTGGCACCGCTGCTGGTCGAAGAAATATACGATATTATCCGGCGATTCAACACCGAGCAGAAAACTTCGGTCTTACTCGTGGAGCAGAATGTCAGGATTGCCTTGAGCATCTCGCATTATGGCTATGTAATGGAGAACGGAAGGGTAGTACTCGACGGCACCGCCGATTTCCTGAAAAACAACGAGGACGTTAAAGAGTTTTACATGGGGCTTTCGGCGCTGGGTACCAAGAAGAGCTACCGCGAGGTGAAGCATTATAAGAGGAGAAAGAGATGGCTGTAAGGTCTAAGAAGGACGAGTACTTTGACGAACTGGAAACGATGTCGCCGGAAGCGCGCGAAAAACACCTCAATAGTAAACTGGCAGAGCATGTAAAACATGTTTACAGACACGCCCCCGCCGTGAAAACACTCTTCGACCGGGCCGGAATCAGTCCCGACCAGATTCGTTCGGTAAAAGACCTGGAAAAATTGCCCGTTACCCGTAAGACCGACCTTGTGGAGATGCAGAAGGAGAATCCGCCCTATGGCGGGGTTACCGCTATACCCTCCGAAGATGTCGAGCGCGTCTTTATCTCGCCCGGCCCAATCTACGAAATACAACCTTCCAGCATCCAGTGGTTCGCCAAGTCTTTCTGGGCGGCCGGATTCAGGAAGGGCGACGTAGCCATAAATACCTTCACCTACCACATGTCACCGGCGGGCATTCTCTTTCACGAAGCCATACGCGACTGCGGGGCGACGGTGGTCGTGGCCGGCACCGGCAACACCGACCTCCAGATACAGATAATGAAGGACCTCAAAGTAACCGGCTTCGTGGGCACGCCCAGCTTCCTGATGACCGTTATCAACCGGGCCGAGGAAATGGGCTTTAACCTCAAAAAGGATTTGTCCCTGAAGCGCGCCTGGTTTACCGGCGAGATGCTGGCGCCTTCCCTCAGGAAGACCTTCGAGGGAGACTACGATATCGACACCTACCAGGCCTATGCCGTGACCGAGCCGGGCGGCGCCATCGCTTACGAGTGCCGCCAGAAATCAGGCATGCACCTCATGGACGAATACGTCACGGAGATAGTCGACCCCGAGACGGGGAAACAACTGGGACCCGGAGAAATCGGAGAAATTGTTACCACGCAGCTTTTCAATAAGGACTGGGGTCTCATCCGCTTCGGCACCGGCGACCTTTCCTCATATGTCGCCGAGACCTGCCCGTGCGGTCGGACGGCCGGTCGCATTACCGGTATCGTCGGCAGGGCAGGGGACGCGGTCAAGGTAAGGGGCATGTTCGTCGTGGCCAAACAGGCGGAGCAGGCGATTATGAGCTTCAGCCAGGTAACCAGATACCAGCTGGTCGTCGGACGGCGCCAGCACCGCGACGATATGACCCTGAAACTTGAGTTGAAAGACACGAGTGCGGATAAGGCAAAGCTCACCGAAGGCGTTAATAAAAAATTCCAGGACACCTGCCGCATCAAGGCGGATAAAATCGAGTTCGTGGAAGCGGGCAGCATCCCGGAGGATAAACAGGGGATAGTCGACGAGAGGAAGTGGGAGTAATGCTACTGTCGGCTTTTCTCCTCTCCCAGATAAGCGGCGATAACCTCAGGGTTGTTTTTTATTTCTTCTGGCGTGCCCTCGGCAATCTTACGACCAAAATCAAGGACAACAATACGGTCAGCGATATCCATGACCACCCCCATATCGTGCTCGACGAGGACGATACAGCTAACCCCGTCCCGTAGCACGGGGGTATCCGGGTAGGTGACACCCTGGCCTTCAAAGATATCGATTATGAAGCGCGCGATATCTTCCTTTTCTTCCAGATTCATGCCCGCCATGGGTTCATCTAGTAATAAGACCTTCGGTTCGAGGGCCAGCGCTCTGCCCAGTTCCACACGTTTGCGCATGCCGTAGGGGAGCATACCGACCGTCTTCTTGCGAATCGACTCTATTTCCAGGAAATCGATAATATCCTCCACGGTCTTGCGGTGGATGATTTCTTCTTTATGCGACCACCCGAAATAGAGGGCGCTGCTCAGCGCGTTCTGCTTCATCAGGACATGCCGTGCGGCCATGATGTTGTCCAGGGTACTCAGGCCGGTATAGAGTTCGATGTTCTGGAAGGTCCTGGCGAGACCCATCCTGGCGGCTTTATCCGGGCGTATACGGGTGATTTTATTCCCATCGAAAAAGATATCGCCCTGTTGCGGCTTGTAAAAGCCGTTGATGCAGTTTAAAATGCAGGTCTTACCGGCGCCGTTAGGGCCGATGATAGCCAGTATTTCTCTATCCCTGATATCAACATCGATGTCAATCAGAGATCTGACGCCGCCGAAGGAAAGAGAGAGATTTTCAATCTTTATCTTGTCCCCATCGGGACTGATATTTTCAGTGTTTCCTTTATCTGATATCGTCACTTCTCACCCAGTATTTTGTCCCGGTATTGAGCTATTCTCTGGCACTCTTCACCGTCACAGGCAAGCTGCTTCCCCAACTTTTTAGCCCGATTATTCATCTCTTTAGAGGTTTCTCGACCAGGCTTGAGATATTTCTGGAGGCCGGTACACCGCGCCGTGCCATCCGCCGAGACCATCAGTGTTACTTCATCATCAACGGCATCGCAGTAAATAGTCGTTGCGGTAATTTCCCAGTCGGTCAAGTCAAATCCCCCGGTACGCTCGTTTCACCTATATTACTATTATTCAGAGTGGAATTCAAACGGCAGGGATAGTAGTTGACATAATATACGCACGGTTTTATAACCTCCTGACTTCCTGAATTCCGTTACGGTTAAATACGTTTTTACCGATTGTACGAAAGAATATTAGATACGCTTTCTCTTGATATTAAAAGTCGGTCAGAGTAAAATAGTTGAGACGGGCAGGAGGGGAGGTATAGAGGGGAGGAACGCCCATCTACCACAGATGGGCTCGTAGCTCAGCGGCAGAGCGGCCGGCTCATAACCGGTTGGTCGTAGGTTCGATCCCTACCGAGCCCACCATGAATTTGACGTATTATTCCGCCGAAGCCAGTAAGTCCGAGCCTTTTTTATCCTCTTCAACAGCGTAGAGCAGGTATTCAAGGCTGATGGGATAACCCTCGTAATGCTGGCGGTCCAGGCGCGGAACTCCCCAGTCGTAAGCGATGTTTTTATCGCCGGATTTCACCATCAGCCAGACGTGGTTGCTTTCCATATACTCTTCGCCGTCCATGTCCAGGTTACCCACAATCGGCGTAGACTCTATTCCCAGGCTCTCGAAGTGCCGGTACATCTCGAGGGTGCCGTCATCGCAGTCGAAGGTCGGCGAGGGTTCCTGAACGGAAGGAAACATGACCGGACTGAGTCTGGGCAAAGTCGCCAGTACCGCCATAATAATGAAAATGAAAGTCAATATCTTGAATATTCCGCCGCTGAAACTCCCCATATCGTTATTATTATAATCGAGCCTGCCGCCGCGGCGGATAAATTTCATTAAGGTTTGATAAAGGTTTGATTAAGGTTTCATAAAGCTCCGTCCGCGAGTTGCATACAGGAGCCCGAGTGCCTATACTACTTGAGTAGCGAAGGAGGTATTCCCATGAAGGTTTTAGGAATCGTCGGCAGTCCCCGTAAAGGGGGCAATACCGAGATAATGGTGGAAGAGGCTCTGGCGGCGGCGCGCGAGGCCGGGGCGGAAACGGATATTTTTCTGGTTTACGATAAGACCATAGCCGGGTGCGATGCCTGTGCCAGTTGCTTTAAGACGGGCAAGTGTAAAATCAAGGACGATATGCAGTCGCTTTACAGTAAAATGGAGG
>JAUWGD010000132.1 GCA_030606585.1 Dehalococcoidales bacterium
GACCAGTTACTGGTAAAATTAGCAGTGGAGCATTCTTCGGCCCAGACCGTAGCATCGGCATGGTCCGGGTCTGTATCGCATTTAACCCAGCCTGACCAGTAGAGATAGGCGTCAATCACGGTGGCATCATTCGGGATGCGGTAGCTTTCGTCATCATTTTTAGTGTCGGCGGTACTCTCGGTAAGTAGTGTCTCACGTACGTTCCAGGGCCAATAATTATCCTGCATCAGAGTGTTGCCGATAGCGAGGTAGTCGCCCTGAAAAGCGGCGCCTAACTGGCGCATGTCACATCGGGAAGGATAAGCCTCGACGGTCGTATCGCCGGCGGTAGAGACGATTTTATATATTGTTGTATCTATATCCCAGGCAATCGGAATGTCACCGCTGAGGGCGCCGCTGGTTACCACCCAGCCTACGGCCACCGGCCTGGTACCCGCTTCGTCGGCGGTATAGTCAAAAGAAACCTGTACGGAATATGTACCGAAGGGAGGTAATTCATCGAATTCAACCGGGTCGCTGGAAAAATCCCAGACAATGGCCTCGCCACCGGGGTGCGGCGAGGTAGAGGGGGGGGCAAAGGTATAGGGTGTTTGTTCCAGATTGCAGGCACCGTTATAGGTAAAACCGTGAGGCAGCCATACGCCGATAGAGGAGAATTCCATCGGGTCTTCGACGTCGGTAGCGGGATAGAAGTCTATTTTCAACCGGTAGGTGTCATCGTCGGTGGCGGTACCGGTGACTATCAGCCTGTTCGTCTCGTTATCGGTGACATCTCTATCGACAACGGCCCTGGCTGCAGCCGGTGATAAGACCAGTTCGTCCAGAGTTATATTGCTCGGAATCCAGACGTTCGAGATAGTTACGTCAACCGTATAGCCGTTTATCGTGTCGTCCAGTTCGTATGAACAGTTTGTGCTGAAATCGTAGGCGTAATTATCATCGCCGGCTAAAATCGGCAGGCGGTCAGACTGTATCTGCCATATGGCATCCTCTACCCCGGCGTCGGCCGCATACAGCTTGTTGGTCTTGTCTTCATAGACCTCTCCCGTCTTGAGGGCGGTGCCGATATGAGATAGAACCGGTACGATGGTAAGGCTGCCCAGAACCAGCAGTACCAGCACGAGGACAAGAGCCTGGCCCGTCTCATCGGATACGAATCGGGAGCGGATAAGTTTTATCATCTCTTTCATTTCATTATCCCGGTTATTACAGCCTGGGTCTGGAAACAATCTCGCGTACCTTGGTTACGTCGACGATTGTAGAGCCTGCGCCCACGCTGCCGGTTATCGTTAAGGTATACGTAATGTTATCCAAATCCGGAACGCAGTTGGTCATCGCCGCATCGGAGTTAATATATTCCGCTACCAGGGTCACGCGCGGGGCACCGCCATCTACGGAATAACTGCGCTTGAGCTGACCGTTTACGACGTAATAGACAGCCTGATTTACCGTGTTGTCCCACGCGGTCCATGTCAGGGTAAGGTTGTCAGTGGCCGGAAACCCGGCCCAACCTTCTATGGTCTGGGCCGCCTGGATATCCCGGCTAATCCACTGGATGGCATTGAGTGTATGACGGCTGGCGGTGGTATAGTCGTTATTTCTGGTGGTCTGATTCATGACCTGGGCGCTGGCGAAAGTGGCACCCAGGCCGATAAGAGCGGCAATCGCCAGCGAGGCTAACATCTCAGTCAGGAAAAAACCTCTCTGCTCTTTGATGAATAGCTTTATCTTGCGGAGTATCATCGACTCACCTTATAGCTTTCCAGCGATAGAACGTCCTTATCCCGGTGGTGTATGGTTACGATTACTAGCTGAATATTGCTGTTCCTCTGTTTGGTGGCATTTATGGTGGCTGTATAACCGCTGTATTCGGGTGGAATGGTGAAGGTGTATGAAGTAGCGTAGGGGTGATTTCTTACGTTTTCCATGACGGTTTCGGACAGGATTTTAGCGGAGGCTCTCTCGTCGGCAATGACACGGGCAGTAGAAGTCGTGGCCAGCCCGCCAAGGAAGGACGCGCTTATCACGCCCAGGAGGCCTACGGCGGCTATCGTCTCAATTAGTGATAATCCCTTTTCACCCTTCATCCTCATAGTTCACCCCGGTGTTCACGAGGCAGCATAGCGCTCCTCGTACCATGCAAATAAATACAGGCTCCTGAATTTAGATGCAGGTTCCCTCCAATTATTATTCGCTGACGGACGGCCTGTGTAAATAGTTAATTCGTCATGCATAATTAATTACTTAAGTCATTGTGATAGATTAACCCGTGTTTAGTCCTTTAAAGAATTTATTATCGGTGTCTTCAGAAATGCCTTGACAACGGCAGGGTCAAACTGGGTACCGGCGCACCGTTTAATCTCGGCGATTGCCTTGCCGGCTGACATAGCTGCCCGATACGGACGGTCTGAAGTCATCGCATCAAATGAATCCGCCACAGCCAGAATTCTGGCGCCGAGGGGTATATCTTTGCCGATTACTGTCTGGTTAAGGCCGGTTCCGTCATAACTGTCATGGTGATGCCTTATAGCCTCAACAATCATGTCATTTACCAGCGGTCCTACGATGCTGGGGCCTATGGTACAGTGAGTCAGGATGTAGTTGTATTCCGTGGGTGTCAGCGTGCCCGGTTTATTTTGGACGCTGGGGTCAATACCAATTTTACCGATATCGTGCAGGAGGGCAGCCCAGCGCAGGTTTTCCAGTTCCTCACCCGATAGGCCCAGGGCCAGTCCCGTATCGACGGCTATTTTGGTCACTCTCCTTGAATGACCTGCCGTGTATTTATCCTTGGCTTCCAGAGCGCCCACCAGTGACTCAATAGCGTCGATGAAGAGTTCCTGGAGTTCCCTGGCCTGTTTTTCCACTTTTCCTTCCAGCACCTGTCTCGTCTCTTTGAGGTTTAATTCCAGTTTTCTCTTTTCCATTACCGTCTGGATATTGCTGATGAGCTGTTTGACGTCAAACGGCTTGGTAATGTAGTCCAGGGCACCGTTTTTCATGCAATTGACGATTATATCCGGGTCCACGACGGCAGTTGCCATGACAACCGCGGTATCGGGGAAAGACTTTTTGAGCTGGGGCAGCAGGTCGCTGCCCGATGTACCCGGCATCATGATGTCAAGGATGACCAGGTCGGCCGGATTATTTTGAAGAGAGCCCAGCGCCTCTTCGGCGTTACCGGCCTCTTCACAATCGAAGCCGTTAACGGTCAGGCATCTATTCAGGCTTCTCCGTACCGTTTTTTCGTCATCTACAATAAGAATCGATTCTTTAGCAGGTGCTGCTGTAACCATTTTACTCTTCCCCTTTTTACTTCTTTCCCTGTTATTTTCTCCTATACCGTTTGAGGCATAACGGGCATCTTAATGGTGAACGTAGTGCCTTTATTGATATTGCTTTTAACGCTTATTTTACCGCCATTCTTCACGACGATTCCGTAGCAAATACTCAGCCCAAGGCCGGTACCTTTGCCAATATCTTTGGTGGTGAAGAAGGGGTCGAATATCCGGGGCAGAACATGCTTGTCAATCCCGCACCCGTTGTCTTTGAAATGGATGTTGACGTGATTATTGGCCCTTTCCGTTGTCACCGTTAATTTGCCCGGCTTGTCGGTTTCTTCAATTGCGGCTTCGGCGTTTAAGATAATGTTGAGGAAGACCTGCTGCAACTGGAACTTATCCATCGGAATGTCAGGCAGGTCCTCCTGAAGTTTCATAGTTGCCGTGATATTATTTACCTTTTCCTCGTATTCACGCAGTCTCAATACATCTCTAACAACCTCGTTCGAAGATGCACGCCCGTTTTCATAATTGTTGTTACGGGTAAAGAGGAGCACGTTTTTCACGATGCTGGCGGCGCGTTTTGCTTCATTGTAAACGCACTCTAAATCCTCCCGGCACTCTTCCGGAACTTCGCTGTCCATGAGTAACTGGGATAAAGCCAGGATGCCGGTTAAAGGATTATTGAGTTCATGTACCAGGCCAGTGGCCATCTCGCCTATTGAAGCCAGGCGGTCTGTGAGATAGAGCTTTTCTTCCTCTTCTCTTTCCTGGGAGACATCGGAGAAAGTGAGTAACATGCGCTCTTCGTCCATTTTAGTAATAACACAGGCGATTCTCTTTTCGAGTTCTTTTACCTGATAGCGGAATTCCAGGGTATTATTCTCTTCTTTCCCCTCTTTTACAGCCATATACAGATTATGCAACTGTTTGACGGATATTATTTCGTTAAGAGGTTTGTTGCTGATTACTTTCTTGCCGGTGAGGAAGATTTTTCTGAAGGCTTCGTTGGCAAGTAGTATCCGGTCGTCGCTGCCGATAACGAGCACGCCCTCCGGCATGGTAGCCAAGATACGCTCGATGAGTTGTTTGTGAACCTGTAGTTTAGCTTCGACCTCTTTCTGTTCGGTGATATCGCGCTGGACGTCTATATACGAGCAGATTTCACCTTTATCGTCGAATAAGGGACTGAGGCTGCCACCGCAGATGATAGTGCTGCCATCTTTGCGATGTTTATTGGATATGGCACTCAAGACTTTACCACTGGTGATGGTTCTTTTAATAGCTTCTTGTTCTTTGTGCGTCATAGGTCTGGCATCGAAGAGTCTCAACATATTGCCCCGCGCCTCTTCCAGGGTATAACCAAACAAGTCCTGGGCCGCCTGATTCATATAAGTAATCTTGAAATTGGTGTCAATAACGATTGTTGAATCAGATACCTGCTGGGTGACGGAGCTGAGCAGCCTTAACTGTTC
>JAUWGD010000090.1 GCA_030606585.1 Dehalococcoidales bacterium
TGCGGAAATAGTTCTGGATGGTGATGGTGGCATAGGTCATCGATTCCCGCTGGACTTTCACATGCTCTTTGGCCTCGATAGCCTGGTGCAGTCCCTCGGAATAGCGCCGACCGTACATCAAACGGCCGGTAAATTCGTCGACGATGATGACCTCGCCGTCCTTGACGACGTAGTGGCGGTCACGCTGGAAAATCACCTGTGCCTTCAGAGCATTGTCCAGATAGCGGGTCAGGGCCTGATTTTCCGCGTCATAGAGGTTAGGGGTTTTCAGCAGCCCCTCGCGCCGGAGCATCTTCTCCACGCTGTTCATGCCGTTATCGGTGAGATTTACCGTGCGCGACTTCTCTTCTACCGTATAGTCCTCTTCCTGTCGCAGTCGGGGCACGAGCCGGGCAAAGACCTGATACGTCTGTCCGGATTCCTCCGCCGGCGCGCTGATAATAAGCGGCGTGCGGGCTTCATCGATAAGGAGATTGTCCACCTCGTCGACGATGGAGTAATTCAAGGCGCGCTGGACGCACCGGGATAAATCCGGCACCATGTTGTCCCTGAGATAATCGAAGCCGAACTCGCTGCTGGTGCCGTAGGTGATATCGGCCTGATAGGCCTCTTTACGGGAGACGGGCCGGAAATGCGGCCATCTCGGGTCTTCCGAATCAAAATCCGGGTCGTAAATACGGGCGGGGGTATACTCGTCCGGATTCTGCATCGGGTAAATACTGGCCACGCTTACCCCCAGGGCATGATATACGGGCGCCATCCAGTAAGGGTCGCGCCGCGCCAGGTAATCATTTACCGTGGACAGGTGGGCTCCCTTACCGGTAAGCGAGTTGAGATAAAGCGGCAGGGTAGCCACCAGGGTCTTCCCTTCACCGGTCTTCATCTCGGCGATTTTACCCTGGTGCAGCGCTACGCCGCCCATAAGCTGTACATCATAGTGGCGCTGGCCGATGGTACGTACGGCGGCCTCGCGGACGGTGGCAAAAGCCTCGGGCAGCAGGTCATCGAGTGAAGCGCCGTCCTTGAGCCTCGACTTGAATTCATCCGTCCTGGAGCGAAGCTCGGTATCGCTTAATTTTTTAAACTCGGGCTCCAGTTCATTGATACGGTCGACTTTCGGCTGCAGCCGTTTCAGCTCTTTTTCGTTGGAATCAAATAAACCGCTTAAAAACTTAGCCATCTCTATCACTCATAATCAGTTCTCTGGCCCTACCCGCCAGGGAAGCAAGAACCATAATTTTCACTTCGCCCATGCCATCGACCGTAAATATGTGCACAGAAGGCGCGGCATGCGACTTTAAGAAGCACGGTACATCATAGCTTTCCAGCAAACTCCTGATGACCTGCGCCTCCATGTCATTATGGGCTTTATATACCTCCACCAGTTTCTCTTCTTTACTCAAACATGGCTCCCACGGATTGCCCGGTATGAATGCGCTTGATAGCCTCGCCTAGCAGCGGAGCTATCGGCAAAACGGTTATTTTATCTATTTTCTTTTTCTCCGGAACGGGGACGGTATCGGTAACGACCACTTCTTTAACCGGGCTAGCAGCGATTCTCTCTATGGCCGGGCCGGAGAAGATGGGGTGCGTGCAGCAGGCGTGTACTTCCAAGGCGCCACGGTCAAGGAGGGTTGAAACAACACCTACCAGCGAGCCGGCGGTGTCTATTTCGTCGTCAACGGTAATAGCCGTCTTATTCTTCACATCACCGATTACATTCAACGTTTCGGTCTTATCTTCATTACCGAGGCGTCTTTTTTCCATGATTGCCAGCGGTGCATTCAACATGGCTGCCAGGTCTCGTGCTCGTTTGGTAGCACCGATATCACTGGCGACGACCACCACATCCTTAAAGGCTTTCTTAATAATATAATTACCTAAAATTTTAAGGGCCGTCAGTTCGTCAACGGGTATGTTAAAGAAACCCTGAATCTGCGCCGCGTGCAGGTCCACGGTCAGAACCCGGTTGGCACCGGCTACCGTAAGCAGGTCGGCCACCAGTTTGGCGGTGATGGGCACGCGGGGCTGGTCTTTTTTATCGGTACGTCCGTAGCCGTAGTACGGTATTACGGCCGTTATCCGGCCGGCCGAAGCCCGCTTCAGGGCATCCATCATAATGAGCAGTTCCACCAGGCTGTTGTTTACCGGAGAGGAGATGGGCTGAACGACAAAGGTATCACGTTCACGTACGTTCTCCTTAATACGAATAAAGGTATTTTCATTACTGAATTGCTTTACTTCACATTCGCCCAGGCTTATCCCCAAATAACTGGTTATTGCCTCGGCCAGAGCCGGGTGAGCGCTGCCGCATAATACCTTTAGTTCATCCATGAGCTAAAATCTCCTCTCATTATTTTACCTGCCTGTATCATTATTATAGCACTATTAAGCGGTATCCTCACCCCCGTTTTAAATAGAAATTCGCCGCATACTCCCCTATTTGGGCTGGGGGGATACTTTACGGGATAAGCCGTAGATGATACCGGGCGGTCTGGGTGGGAATAGATAACTTGGAGAGAGGGGGCCAGGGGTGAGGTAAAGATATCAACCAATGCCAACAGAGCCTGCTTAATTACCTTGACAGGAGCGGACTATATATCCTTGCAAGTAAAGAATGTAGATACGATAATTGAGCGGACTGTTATTGACAGAACTAGATTCTACCACCCAGCTTTTTGGTTGGTCTTAATAGTGCTGCCAGTATGATACCGACAACGGCAAAAGCAGCACAGACCAGCCAGGCCATCTGATAACCACCGGTGATATCAAATATATAACCGGTCACAAACGGACCGCCAGCAGCTCCTACTGTAAAGCCAAGGTGAACAACCCCGTAAATCAAACCATGCGAGCTCAGCCCGAAAAGCCTGGCTATTATAGGTGACTCGGCCGCACCCATACCCCCAAAAGCGAAGCCAAAGACAACCGCAAAGAGGAAAAACATCCATATCTCTCTGGCCGGCACCAGCCAGAACAAAGCTGCCGACATCACAATACAGCCAATAATGAAAATCTGCCTGTTGCCTATTCTGTCAGCAAGTCCACCCAGCACATAATTGCCAAAGATACCTGCCCCACCCATAAAAGCCAAAATGTTGGCGGCACTGGTGGCTGAGATTCCCAACTCAATGGCATGCGGTACAATATGCACTATAATGGCGAAAGCACCATACCCGTGGCAGAGGAATAAGAAGGAAGCTAACCAGAATTGTGCCGTATGAACGGACTCCTTGAAGTAAAAGTCCTTAGTTCCAGATTCTGACTCCTGTCGTTCCCCTTCATTTTCGCCGTATGGTCGCTGCCCCATCTGAGCCGGGTCACGCTTCAGTAATTGAGCAATTAAAACCACAGTTAGTAGAAGTACACCGCCGATTACGATAAAGGATAGACGCCAACCATAAGTATAAATAAGCCGGGTAATCACTGGTGGTCCGATCAACTGGCCTATGCCCGCGCCAGCAATAACAATGCCCGTCATCAGGGTCCTTCTGCTGATAAACCATCTGGCGACAGTCGATAATTGCGGGACCCAGACGCCACTCATGCCAATACCTATTATCACGCCGTAGAACAGATATAGCTGCCAGGGATTGCTGACCTGTGACATCAGTAAATATCCCAGACCTAATAGTAAGCCACAGATTGTTATCACCACCCGAGGACCGAATTTATCGGTGAGTACCCCCACCACAATACCCAGCACGCCATATATAATCATGGAGAGTGAGAAGGCGCCTGAAGTCATAGCACTGGTCCAGCCAAACTCGGCCATCAGAGGCTTGAGGAAGACGCCAAAGGAATTATATGCGGCCCACGACACCACCATAATGAAGGAGGCGGCTATAACCACGATATAGCCATAAAAAAATCGTGGCTCATTCTTACGGAGTTCGCGAATCTCTTTATTGGTCACGATAAGCTAGTTTGATAGCAGTTCCCCTGATTATATTAGCCCCATTATAGCATAAAATGGGGGTGATTCTGTTCAGGGGTCAGAGCAGCATATCCTTCAGGGTTTTCAGGTTGACCACATCTTCTTTGTTATACTCAAGAAGTATATTCAGGGCGTCCAGGTCCAAGGAATCAACGTATTTCCACCACAGCCTGACAGCTTCAAAACCATTCATTTCCGTTAATTTTCTACTTATCCCCAGCTGACGTTCAACGGCTTTGAGTCCGCCATACAGGTTATTTCTCCAGCAATCATACATCAGGTCGCGGTGCGCGAAGAGTTCCGCCAGATTTATACCGTATTGCGAGTGAATAAACGGCAGATCGAACCTGCTGCCGTTATATGTGTAGATAACATCGACGCCGTCCAGGGCCTCCAGTATGCTGTAAGAGGCTACATCCCTCCCGACCAGTTGCACGAATTCGGTATCATCGCCACGATAGAGGTAAATACCAATTACGGTAATTTTACAGTCGGAAGGAGACAGTCCGGTCGTTTCAATATCTAAATAAGCTTCAGTACTCGGCATTTGCCCAATCGTTTAAGGTGGACACTTGGCGCATATGGAACGGAACAACGTGGTGCTCAGGTAGCGGTCGCCGCGGTCCGGCAGGACGGTCACGATGTTACCATTTTTCATCTTTGCGGCAACACTCATGGCCCCGGCCACGGCAGCCCCGCTGGACATACCTACAAAAAGACCTTCACCGACGGCCAGCAGCCGCGCCGTTTCAAAGGCGTCACCATCTTCGACATTGATTTTCTCGTCGAAAGCCCCGGAGTCGTAGATTTTCGGGACAACGCTTTCCTTCATGTTTTTCAGCCCCTGTATGGCATGCCCGAGAGTAGGCTCCACCCCGACGATTCTGACACCGGGAATCTTCTCTTTCAGATACCTGCCGGTACCTATGAGGGTCCCCGTGGTTCCCATGGTGGCCACGAATACGTCAACCTTACCTTCGACCTGGTTAAATATTTCCGGCCCGGTGGTCTCATAGTGGGCCAGCAAATTATTCTCGTTATCGAACTGGTTGGGCATGAAATATTTATCCGGGTCCGCTTTTAAAGCCTGATGGGCCTGCCGTATTGCCCCGTCAACCCCCTCTTTATCCGGAGTGAGCACGACCTCAGCCCCGTAGGCCTGCAGCACCAGTTGCCTTTCAATACTGACGCATTCCGGCATGTACAGCTTCACCTTGTATCCCTTGGCGGCGCCTATCATGGCCAGGGCGATACCCGTATTCCCGGATGTCGGCTCGATTATTGTCTTGTCCGGAGTGAGTTCTCCGGACTTTTCCGCCATGGTAATCATGTAATAAGCCGGGCGGTCTTTGACGGAACCTCCGGGGTTATTACCTTCCATCTTGGCGAATATTTTAACTCCCGGATTCCCGTTCAGGTTCACCAGCAGCACCAACGGGGTATTCCCGATGGCTGCCAGGACGCTTGTATTAACATTCTTCATATCTTTTCACCTTAACTTCGGCCACCCGATGTCCTCGACAGGCATTACAGCCCAATTCAGCGAGTGTCAGTCAATAACCCCGGGGATGGGGAAGCGCCGGCACATCCGGGCTACTTCCTGCCTTACTTCATCCCGGATTTTAGGACTGTCGGCATGGGTAATGACTTTAACAATAAGCGCGGCGATAAGCTTCATCTCATCTTTGCCCAAACCGCGCGTGGTCACGGCAGGCGTACCCAGTCTGATACCGCTGGTCACCCGCGGCGGGCGGGAATCGAACGGAATGGCGTTTTTATTTGCAACAATACCGGCTGCTTCCAGAGATTCCTCGGCCTGCCGGCCGGTCACCCCGGTCTCGGAAAGGTCCACCAGCATCAGGTGGTTATCGGTACCACCCGATACCAGGCGGAGTCCCAGCCTCTGCAACTCGGTAGCCAGGGTAAGGGCATTTTCCAGTATAGCCCGCTGGTAATCGACGAATTCGGGCTGCATGGCTTCGTAAAGAGACACCGCCTTGGCGGCAACGGCGTGCATCAGGGATTTTCCCTGCATTTCCGGGAAAACAGCTTTATCGACGGCTTTCGCCAGCTCCTGCCGACACAGTATCAAGCCGCCGCTGGTGCCCCGCAATGTCTTATGCGTTGTCGAAGTTATCACGTCGGCATAAGGCACGGGGGTGGGGTGCAAACCGGCGGCTACCATGCCGGCGATGTGGGCCATGTCGACCATGACTCTGGCTCCAACCGAATCGGCGATATAGCGGAAGCGCTCGAAGTCGATAATCCGGGGGTAAGCCGTGGCGCCGGTCACAATCAACTTCGGCTTATGTTCCTTGGCCAGTCGTTCGACCATTGGGTAATCGATGCGCTCCGTCTCCCGGTTCACCTCATAGTGCACGAAGTTATACGACTTTCCGGAAAATGTAACCGGAGAGCCATGGGTCAGGTGCCCACCGTGCGCCAGGTTCATCGCCATGACGTTGTCGCCGTACTCCAGCAGGGCAAAGTAGGCGGCCATATTAGCGGCCGAGCCGCTGTGCGGCTGGACATTGGCGTGCTCGGCGTGAAACAGCTCTTTAGCGCGCTGAACGGCCAGCTCCTCGATGATATCCATGTTTTCACAGCCGCCGTAGTAACGCTCGCCGGGATAGCCTTCGGCGTATTTATAGGTTAAAAACGAGCCCTGGGCTTCCAGCACCGCCGGGCTGGTATAGTTCTCCGAGGCGATAAGGTTCAGCGTATCTTTCAGCCGCTGCTTGTCCGCTTCAATGATGCGGTATATTTCCGGGTCGGTATGGTCTAAGAAACTCATTTATACCCTCTCTTTAAGGGAAAATAAACACTGTAAATAGTCTACACTGGCGCCTTGAGAGTGTCAATTTTACACCGGCTAGCATCCCTTGACAAAGAACTGTTAAGT
>JAUWGD010000033.1 GCA_030606585.1 Dehalococcoidales bacterium
CCATATCGTCGTCCAGGTGTGCTCGCAATATACTCCGCCTGACCAACAGGTACACTTTGCTATATCTCTTGGCTGCGAGAGTTAAGGTCATCTCTATCCCGATTGCCCCTGACCCGATGATGGCAGCACTGGTGTATTTAGGTATGATTTTCTCCAGGGCTCTGCCATCCGCAATATTCGAGCTGAGAGTAAATTCGTTGTTACCATCCAGTCCGGGGATTGGGGGAATGGAAGGAACAGCCCCGGGACTTAAAATCAGCTTATCGTAAGAATAGCTCTTGCCCCCGGCAACAATTCGCTTTTCCTTCCTGAGAATATCAGTGACTTCGGTGCTCAAATGAACGGTTATGTTTCTCTCTTCGAAAAATTTGCCAGGATAAAAAATATCATCCCAGCGGGCTACTCCCCTGAGTACAAAGGGTGGTTCACAGGGTGCGTAACCAATCTCGCTCTGGGTACTAAATATATCTATCTGGGCTTGTTTATCCAGCTGTCGAATCCGCCCCGAGGCACTCCTGCCGCCGGCGCCGGCACCAATAATGCATACTTTCATGTCTGTCTCCCTGTAGTCTTATCAGTACTTGGGATAGAATCCTATCGGCTCTTCGTAATTCTTCTGTTTAAGCCTGCTCTCTTAATCTGAAGATTTATTCTGCAGGATGCCATCTACCATTGTCCGGATAATGAGCTCCGGGACTGCGCCGAGGATTTCGTCAACCTTCTCCCCATTAACAAAGAACATCTGCATTGGTATACTCATAATCTGATATTTTCTTGCGGTATCCTGGTTTTCGTCCACATTAATCATGCAGAACTTGAATCTGCCTTCGTACTCCTCGGAGAGTTTTTCGTATATCGGTATAACCATATGGCAAGGGCCACACCATGGTGCCCAGAAATCCACCTCTGTGGGAAGGCCTGACCCTAGCACTTCCTCCTCAAAATATTGATCCGTGATTTGCACTATCTTGCTCATGGTACCTCCTTCTAGATTAATTACTTCGACAGGAACATATCACGCTTTCCTGAAAACCAGAGTTCTGTATGTTTCGAGACCCTTATTATCAGTAGGCGTTTCGCAGACCTCCTTTTCCAAGCGAAAGTCTGCGTTTTCTATCTCATTCTCAGTCTCCGTCTCTACCAGGTTCGGCCAGACTGATATGGAGAGAAAAGCGGAGGGTTTCATAATTCTGTAGATTTCACCCAGTAGCCTTCTTCTATCCTCTGCCTGCGGGAAATAGAAAGAATGGAAAACTTCAAACAGAAGGACTCCATCTACAGACTCATTAGTTAATTCGATTTCCAGTTCCCCTGACGTTTCCATTCGCTCCACGTTTTTCAAGCCCGCTGACTTGATTTTTTGCATCAATGCATCCAAAGCTTCCTTATCCTTATCCAAGGCATATACTCTCCCCTGCTTACCAGCTATCTTGGCAACCGGCATAGTATACATTCCATAGCCACAGCCAAAATCCAGTATAGTCTGGCCTTTCCTGATACCTACTTTTTGCAGCATATCAAGTACTCGTGATTCAAGTTCCATTGTCGCTACAGTCATGATTATTATCCTGTCGGTAATCTTTGGTCATACTCTCAATAGCCGACACTTTTTTGCCGGCGGCGATTATCGTGAAGCCAGCATCGGGGAAATAACCTTCCCTGGGTTCTTCCATGTTTTGCACCTCGCCTGGCCTTTGAAAAAGTGTCGAGATAATTTTCTCAGTCACAAAACCTGCTTGCGCTATGAGCCTAACCACCTCATCATAGCTGTAAAAGGTAGCAAATTTGTAGAAACGGTGACCCTCGTCTTTCTTCTGCTGATAGAATTGGCCCCACGGGCTTTCTTTCAATACCAGGCCCAGAACTATCTTGCCGCTGGGTGCCAGGATGCGGTTGGCTTCCTTCAGAACATCCAAGGGCGAGTCCACAAAACATAAGGTAACAATTAAGAAGACTGTACCGAAGGTTCCTTCATCAAACAGCTCCTGCTCTCCTCGACCTTGAAAGGCGTTTATCCCTCTACGCCTTGCCATCTTAACGAGCTTAATCGAAGGGTCAATGCCAGTCTCTATTCCCAGAGCCTGAGCAAAACGACCACTGCCAACTCCTATTTCAAGCCAGGGCCTTGGCAGGGCTGGCAACAGCGCTTTGAACGCCTGCACCTCAATGAAGAAGATGAGGCTTCCATCTTTGTCAAACCAGGCATCATATTCCGAAGCTAGGTCATCAAATGGAGAGAAATCAACGCTGTTTAGTCTTGCTCTTTTCCTTGCTGCTCCAGCAAGATACTTGGTTGATGACATATTTCTCCTTCATTAACCACTACCGGCAGTACGGTATTGCTCCAAGAGTATTTTCGAGGTGGAGAAATCTATCTCGATGACTCTGCCCGGGATCACCTTTCCCTGGCCAAACAGGGTCTCCAGTTCCACACGATTAGCATGCAGTCGAATATATGCAATGTCTTGAAGTACTGGTTCACTATCCTGCTTGTTTAAATAAGCCTTAGCCAGGCACATTTTTCACCTCCATGCTCCATAAGAGCGGCTAAATCATATTAGTGTTGGCATACCTGCCCTTGACAGTATGCTATCCATGACCTCTTTAATTTCCTGAACCGCTACCCCATTTACCGGGATTCTGCCTTCTATACTTGAGTTAAAGATATCGGCATCGAAGTAAATACACCCGACCACCTCAATGTGCCGCTCCTGTAGTTCTGCTTTCAATCTGGCAGCTATCTCTCCTGTTGGCACCTTGTTCAAAACAGCCCAAGCATTCTTAATGCCGATTCCTGAAGCCAATTCGTGTATCTTCTGGCCTACGTTTACCGATTCCAAAGGAGGCTCGACCACGATAAGCACACTGTCAATACTGGTCTCCACTCCCCGACCGAAATGCTCTACACCCGCTTCCATGTCCACAATAGCCAACTCATCTTCCTGCAAATCGAGCTTTTTTAAAAATTCGCGACTTAACACCCCCATAGGACAGGCGCAGCCTTCCAGAGACTGCAGAATTTTGCCTATAGCAACAAGCTTAAGACCGTCTTTCTGGAGTAAATATTCCCCAGGTATTTGCGTTGTCTGGATATTCGTTTCACTAAGGACGCTCGGCTGCCCCATTTTTTGTCTCAGGTTTTTCTTGCCGCCAACAAGCTCCATGAGTGGTACTGGCGGATGGTCAAAACCAAGCATGCGAAAAAGCCCCGAATTGGATTCATCGGAATCTACCACCAGCACTTGATAACTTCTTTTCAAGGCTTCATTCGCCAGCAGGGCAACTATGGTGCTTTTCCCACTGCCTCCTTTGCCACAGACCGATATCTTCATCCTTTTATCCCCTCTTGATTACATTCTTACTATACTGATTGCCTTTAAGGGGCAGGCACGGACGCAGTCGCTACAGCTCTGGCAAAGAGATGGGTCTGGCATTGGTATCTCGTAGGGAGATTCTTGCTTTAGCAGCTTATGGGAACACGCCAGTACAGCAACGCAGACGCCACTATCACACTTCTCCGGATGGCACTTGTTGTAATCCACCAGAGCTATCTTGCTCGGCATAAGCGCCCTTTCTCAATCTGTTTCACTCTCAATGTCTTCGGTTTTCTGCGTCTCCTCCAGTTCGTTTTCCAATGCCTCCAGTTGCTGCCACATTGATGGCGGTACAGAGTGAGGGGGCCAGCGTGCCTTGAGATCGGCTATCTTCTCTTCAATCTCTCTTACTTTGTCACTACTCACTTTATGTCTCTATGGCTCTTACGCCGGGGTTTCACCCGGGTGCAGCCCCCTTCTATAAGTAACAACACTACTTATAAACGCCGAATTCTTTGGCAGCTTCCATCACGGCGCGCAGATTATCCGGGTTCCCCCTATCCATAGTCGCCCCACCGGTCAGTATATAACCACCGCCTGGAGCGCAGATTTCGATAAGCCTGCGGCAGCGTTCTTTGACATCATGGGGCGTGCCTGTACATAGTGCCGTGACGGGCACATTGCCGGCGATACAGGCGGTGTCACCGAGAACCTCTTTGGCTCTGGCCATATCCATATGTTCAAACCACCATATCATCGAGCTCCGGGGCATATCCCTGATAATCTCCAGGCGGGGTTCGTAGTTCCCTTCAGCGAATGGCATCGGCACAAGCCCCTCGTTAATCAAACCCAGCAGGATATCCTTAAAAGTAGGCCAGTAGAATTCCTCGTACTGCTTGTTGGACATAAAACCACCGGTCCCTTTATGGAGAGGCATTACTACTATTGGGCATCCTGAAGTATTAGCTCCAGCTACAGCTTCATCAATTGCGATTGGTACCAGCCTTTCCATCGCTTCCTGGAGCTTGTCCGGCCGCTGGAACATATCCATCATGATACCGCGTGTCCCTCTAAGCATATCGCCTATCATATCGAAGGGGGCCCCGGACATGCTACCCCAGAAAGAGGGTAAACCTGCTTCCAGCGACTTCTGACTGACGTCATTAACAACTTGCATCCATTTCATAGTCTCCACGCCGGCCTCCATGAGTTTCTTATAGGCCGCCTGTATCTCCGGGTCAGCGAAGTATGCTAAATAAAAGACCGGTAGGCCGATAAAAGCCGTCAGTTGAGGCAGCTTCTCAAAAGCCTTACAGGCGCCCATAGCGCGGGGCATGAAGGTCCTCAACCAGAAATCGGAGGGGTCTTTAATGAGCTTGTCATATTCCTCTGCCTTTACATATTCATTTTCAATGAACTGGTAAGATTCAATATGGTCAGCCAGACCGTGACCGGGCCACTTCTCCAGCTTGAAGTCAATTATTTCCAGTACCTTGCCCGGGAAGACAAGGCCGGGACCAATAAACGTGTCCATTTCAAATTCATCAAGAAACTTGAGCCAAGCACGCCGGAGCATATCGTAATCATACATGGCCGTCTTGAGATTGCCCCCGGCGAGATAGGCCGGGATATTCCCCGCCGGCAGAATGACCGGCACACGGTCCGGCTCCTCAAGCTTGATGGCTTTGATAAACCTGGTCACTCTTTCCTTGTAGAGCTTTTCGGCTTCCGGGCTGGAGAATGTAACATTGGGCGCAAGCCACCGTTTGAAGCGTTCCTCACGTTTTTCTTCCCAGGATAAATCCGCCCATTTCTTTTCCGTATTCATTTTGCACCAATCCATCCTTTCGCCAGAGCTACCGCCGCCATGGCATTCTTACCGTAGGCGTCCGCTTTGGCATATTTCCTGATATCTTCATCCAACTGGCCGCCACCAATCATAATCTTTATTTTATCTCTCATACCAGCGGCCTCTACAGCTTCCACTGTTTCTTTCATAGCATCGAAGGCGGGTGTAAGAAACCCACTCAACCCCAAGATGGGAGCTGCGGTCTCTTTTACCTTGTTCACAAAAGCGTCGGCAGGAACATCAACGCCCAGATTGTATACTTCAAAGCCGTTTACATCCAGCATGAAAATAACAATATTCAGACCGATATCATGAATATCCCCGGCTACCGTGCCGATGACTACCTTACCAAGTTTCTTGGTTTCAACCGCTTGTTTCAGGTGGGGTTTAACCAGCTCGGTTACCTGCTTGAGAAGGTCACCGGAAAAGACCAGTTCCGGTAAAAAATACTCGTCGTCGGCAAAGCGTTTACCAACGACTTCCATACCTTTCCGGCTATCCTCCAGTATCTTCAGCGGGTCTTCACCGGCGCCGAGCCTTTGTTTGACCAGTTCCAGTACTTCCTTATCTTTCAAATCGGCTAACAGGTTGACCAAATCTCCAGACATATTTTTCTTCTCCTTAGTTTATTAATGACATCCCCGACTTAGCTTATAAGTCGTCAGTAGTTCTGCATGCCATTTAACGTTGCTCTTTCTTTTTCCGATAAGACAGCCCTTATTCTGCTGCCAGGGTATCCAAAATACTTGTCAAATAACTACGGTCTTGAAAACTGAGGAGCCTCTTTACCTCTTGAGAATCCTGAAAAACGAGAATGGTTGGTACTGCGGTAATATGATACCGTTCGGCTGTCTCGGGACTTTCTTCGACATCCACCCTGACAAACTTGACTCTGCTGTTGTATTCTTCGGTCAATTCAGCGGATACAAGGCATGTCGGATAGCAGGTATGGCACCACCGGGCAGTGAAGCAGGCGAACACCGGTAATTCACATTTCAGTACTTCTTCATCGAAATTCTGTTCAGTAACATCAGTCAACATTTTACCTGCCATCCTCAACTATCTCCCTTCTCTTTCTCCTCGCAATTCGGACAGTATCCCTCGAGGTATAACTCTGCTTTCTTTACATTAAACCCATGTTCACGTTGTACCGCGTTAATCAATTTCTTAAAGTGGGGATTTTGAAATTCTATGACTCTGCCGCATCCCTGACAGACCAGATGCTGGTGCCCCTGTGATTGTTTAATCTCGTAATAGCAGCGAACCCTGCCCAGCCTCATTTCATCAACCAGTCCCAGTTCCTTGAAGAGATTAAGGGTGCGGTATACGGTCGCCGGACTGATTGACTCGTCTTTGGCACTGGCGCGACGATAAAGCGCCTTGGCATCGATATGCCCTTCAGCATCGCGCAGAAGTTCCAGAAGCAACCTTCGTTGCGCAGTGAGTGGATGCCCTTGAATTGGGTTATCTTGTTTGCGATTGAGACTCATTATCAACTACATGATACGCAATATCCCCCTTTTTTGTCAAGTGTAAATCGTCAGTCCCCTTGGAGCGTACCCCGAGGCACAAGGATATCCTCAAGGCGTAAGTCTCGCTGAATATACATTGGCATGTATGTTTTTTATCGTAACATTTGCAGACGGGTTTCCCGGCGAAGAGTGCTAGTCTAGACCCTACTTTGCCATCTAATTTAGCGGTTGTATATGTTTGATAACGTTGGCTAATAAACTGTGTTAAGAAACTGAGACCTCCAGGTAAGCTTGCGTTTTTTCATATTCACGTGGAATAATCAGTATCGGCGATGCCATGCTGATTTTTTAATGGTCGGGAAGATAAATGTATGAAAAAGTCTATGGTAGCCTTGGTAGCCTGCGATTCCTATGATGACGGCGAGGTATACGGGGCTGTAAAGAGGGGACTCGACCTTCTCGGCGGGCTGTCCCGTCTCGTAAAGCCGGGTGAGAAAATCGTCCTCAAGCCGAACGTGCTTATCGGCGCCGGTCCCGAAAAGTGTGTCTGCACGCACCCCGCGGTATTCCGGGCGGTCGGCAGGATACTTATAGAAGCCGGTGCCGTCGTCACCTGCGGCGACTCTCCGGGTTTCGGCGGCTGCCGCGTCAATATGAGGATAGCCGGCCTGAAACGGGTGGCAGATGAGCTGGGCATACCCCTGGCCGATTTTTCCAGGGGCAGGGTGGTCACGCATAAAGAAGCGCTCCTGAACAGGAGGTTCGTCATTGCCAGTGGCGTCCTTGACGCGGACGGCCTGGTAAGCCTGCCCAAGCTTAAAACACACGGGCTGACCAGGGTGACCGGTGCCATCAAGAACCAGTTCGGGTGTGTTCCCGGGTTTTCAAAAGGCCAGCATCATGCCAGGACGCCCGACCCCTATGATTTCGCCACCATGCTTGTAGATTTGAATACATTGATTAAACCCCGACTTTACATAATGGACGCCGTTATGGCTATGGAGGGTAACGGACCGAGGAGCGGCAAACCCAGAAAGCTGGGTGTCCTGCTTGTTTCCACCGACCCTGTTGCCATGGATGCGGTAGCCTGTAAAATTATCGACCTTGACCCTGCTCTCGTGCCGACTTCCGAACCGGGCGAAAGGTCCGGACTGGGCACTTATCACTTTGAAAATATCGAAATCGCTGGCGATAATGTAGAAAAATATATCTGCCGCGACTTTGATGTCGTTCGTAAGCCTCCCGTCCCGGCTGCCGGCGGGCGATTCGGTAGATTTATAAAAAATCGTACCAGCCCGCGCCCGGTTATTGATGAAAAGCTGTGTACCGGCTGCGGCACGTGTGTCCGGCACTGTCCGGTAATACCAAAAGCGGTGGACTGGGTGGGGGGTGACGAGTCCCGACCGCCTGAGCATGACTATAACCGTTGTATCCGCTGTTTTTGCTGCCAGGAAATGTGCCCCGAGGGCGCTATCTCCGTCAAAGAGCCGCTATTGGGAAAAATGTTTTTCTCGTGATAATATAAACCGACTGGAGGACGATTATATGAACACCGAGAGTCAGGTTTACCGCGACTTACAAAGGCATCTGGACAGGATGCCGGGGGGCTTTCCGGAGGTGGAATCAGGCCTGGACATCAAGTTATTAAAACGCTTCTTTACTCCTGAAGAGGCTGAAATGGCCGTGCAGCTTTCCATGAGGCCGGAGCCGCTCGTACGCATCCATAATCGGGTAAAAAATGAAGGGATGTCCTTTACAGAGCTGCGGCAGCTGCTGGACCGGATGATGCGGAAAGGCGTCATCCTGACGGTAGAAGAGGGCTATGACGAGACGCATTACTGCAATGCCGAGTTCGCCATGGGCGGCATTTTTAACTTTCAGTTGAGCCGTCTTACTAAAGACCTGCTTACCGATTATCATCAATACGGGGCCGAGAGGCGCGCGAAAGACAGGCCCGGTGCCGGGGGAGGTCTCCCGCTGCGCACCATACCCGTCGAGCAGAGTATACCCGTCCCGGCAAAATACCGTGTCAGCGATTATGACAGCGTCAGGAATCTTGTCGGAAACGCCAGGGGTAAGATAGCCGTAGCCAACTGTATCTGCCGGTTGAATACGGAGATTTTCGGGGGTAAATGCGAAAAAACCGACCTTGTCGAGGCTTGTTTGATGATTGGCCCCGACCATGCCCGCCGTCATGTCGATATGGGTATCGGGCGTTACGTTACTAAGGATGAAGCCTTCGAAATCCTGGATAAGGCTCAAAAGGATGGACTGGTTCTCCAGCCGGAAAACTCGCAGCGTCCTGACACCATCTGTATCTGCTGCGGTGACTGCTGTGTTCTCCTGAAAATGCTTAACCAGCTCCCCCGTCCCGCGGAGATGTACGTGACCAATTTCTATGCGGAGGTAGACCGTGAGCTGTGTCTGGGCTGCAATATCTGCGTGGGAAAGTGCCAGCTGAACGCCATTACGATTGTCGATGACGTGGCAGAGGTTAACCTCGACCGCTGTATCGGCTGTGGTAACTGCGTGGCGCTCTGCCCCCAGGAAGCCATGAAATTGATAAAGAAGGAACCGGAGAAGGTTCCTTTAATAGATAAGGATACCGTCAATATGAAGGCGCTGGCCAGGAAAATCGGCGGTTGGAACATGATGAAAGTCAGGGCAAAGATACTGCTGGGGTTGAAGGTATAGTTTTAATTCACGATATCTCCCATACCCAGCGATGCCAGCGTTTCCTTGGTGGGCAGTCCGGTTTTTTCATCCCAGCCCCGTAGCTGGTAGTACTCCTTCAGCATACCGGTGAATTTATCCCTGTCCAGGACGTTCCCGGTTAAATCCACGGGTTCGGCGCCGGGCCCGGGCATAATCATCTTACCCCCGTGTGCACCGAACACGAGCGGGTCGGTAAAGTTGAACTCCGGTGGATGATCGTCCTCGGGCACTCTATGCCCCTCCCCGACCCTGATGATTCTCTGCAGGTTGAAGATTCTCTCGGCGTACTGGCTGAGTTCGGATGCGGGGATTCCGGTCACGGCGTTGAATATCCTGCCTTCCAGGTCGGGGTCGCCGACGCCGTCGTCGGTGGTCAGCGAGTAGGTAATCGGCCAGACGAAGTCGCACAGTCCCAGGCTATCGCGGAGGTAGGTCCGATTCTGTATGTTCCGGGCGGCCATGGCTTTGCCTTCGTAGGTCGTCTGGTCGGCGGCGGCTTCGCTGCCCCAGAAAAGCCTCGCTATCTTGAGAAAAGACTCCGGTGAAATCGGGGTTGATTTGGGGTCGTCCTGGTACATCGTCCACGGCATGCGGACGTAGCCCATTTCGTGGACGTCGATGGGGTGCATCCTGGTTTCGAAAGGATACAGCAGCGCGTGGGCTATAAAAGCCCTGGGCGGTATACCGTCGTGCAATCCTACGGGAGCGACGTCATAAGGGAACGCGGCACACGCTTTGTCAGACACCTTATCACGCACCCTCATCATGCCCTCGGCCAGGATATCCCCGAATCCCTCGCGGTGGGCTATCATATAGAGCAGTTTTTCAAGGAATTCCCTTGTGCCTATTTTCGATAGCGGCAGGCCGGTCTCTTCCTCGGAAAGTGCCTCGGACTTATAACAGGCAAAGAGCCAATCGACCATGCTCTGGAGTTCGAAGGTGCCGATGGAATAGTCGTTGGCCAGGGTTGGGGCATCGAACACTGTCCTGATTGGTTCGTCTTCATGGCCGTACATCCACGGCAGGTAGTATTCCATGGCCTGGCAGCCGCGGAGTCCCTCCAGTTCGGGGTCATTGCCGAACCGGTAGATGTACTTGGAACACACCAGTCCGCACTGATAGCAGTGTCGCTGTCCGACCTCTTTAAGCACGTGGCCGTGATTGGTCATACCCAGACGTGGAGTTACCGCCAGACTGAGGGTGTTTTTAATCTTTATTGTGTACCGGTTGAGTTCTTTAAGTCCGGCGGGGTCGGCTATGGTGGGGCTTCCCGTGCCCCGTGCGACGATTGCTTTCAGGTTCTTGGAAGCCATTACCGCCCCGAAGCCGGCGGTGACCGCGGCCAGCTGGGAGCCGAAAATGGTAGCCGTCCTTACCAGGTTTTCCCCGGCGATACCGGTGGTGGCGAATTTTATCTTGTCGCCGTATTCCCGGTAGAGCATTTCCTCGACTTTATAAGCACCCTGTCCCCACAGCGATGACGCGTCGCGGATTTCTACCCTGTCATTATTAATCGAAAGGCAAACGGGTTTCGAGGCGCGCCCGTCGATGACGATTCCGTCCCATCCGGCTTTCTTTATTTCGGCTGGCAGGAGCCCGCCCATGTTGCCGTAGCAGTAGCCTTCCGGGTAAGCCATGGGCGACTTTCCGGAGACGGACATTCGGGAGGCTCCCTGCGCGCCGGTGGCCAGCAGCGGCCCGGTCATAAAGATAAGCCGGTTCCCCGGGTCGAATGCCCTGACCCCGGGTGTCACCTTTTCCCGGTAAAGTCGGGAAGCCATGCCCCGCCCCCCGAGATATTTCCCGGCGTATGGCTTTGTTTCAATCTCGCTTATTTTGGAGTCGCTCAAATTAACATGGAGTATTTTACCCATCCAGCCGTGCATGTGTACCTCCTTGGATTACAGTATATAGTTTATCAGGGCAGGGCTGTTGGTGCAAAAATTTGGTGAGGGTGGCATCATATTGGGGGATTAGTGTCCTCCGTATACCGGAATTCCCCCCAGTCTCAGCGCCTCGGCTATTTTACCTTCGAGGTCCTTCGCTTCTTCTCTGGAAAGCGGGTTGAGGTGACTGTATAAAGTAGGCAATAAGCATTTATGATGTTTATATACTACACGGGAAAACAGAGGGCCTTTTCTGTTCCGTTTCCTCTGAGCATGCTCCTTGAACCTGACGTCCGGCGATTTTGAGGTTTCGCCGACATATATACCGTAACCGGGTATTTTCCCTCTTAGCTCGAACAGCAAGATGATATAAAGATTATGCTTCCCGGTCGTTTTTGGAATAAACCGGCCGGTGATTTCCGCCGCTTTTTCCAGCCAGTCAATCGGTTCCAGCCCCAGCTTTTGAGCAAAGTCGGTGATATTCAGCCATGCTGTCAAGTCTATGTTCCTGTGCTTCGGCGATAATTCCGCCAGGCAGTAGCTTAAAGACTCAAGGTCACCGTCACTGGCGGCATCATAGGCATGTTTTTCGATTTCTTCAGTTTTCCATGAGGAAAAGGGGCGACATACCGGATTTATGGAACACATATACCTTTCTCACCACCGTTACTCTGGCATTTCTTAAATATATCTATTAATAGAGTCGAACTACCCCTGAAGCCGTTATGCCTTGCTGCCGGGATATGCCTTCCCTTCTCTAAGCTTGATGTAACCCACTTCTTCAAGCTCGTCCAGCATCAACTGCACGTTAACTTCATAGAGCGGGGGATATATCTCGTCTCTTTCGAAGTCGGTATATGTTTCCAGTATTTCATCTACGGTTATACCGGGTCTTTCTTTAACTTTATCAAGTATGCTCATTTCTCTCTTGTAATAGGGCAGGGTATAACCGCCGCTGGCGACGTCAACCGGCTCGACGGAGAAATAAGCTGAGGTACGGCAGTCGGCACAGGCAAACGTTCCACCCCCCTTGAGGCCCGCCGGGCGTTCCGGGGACACGACTATCTTCGATTTATCGCCGGAGCCTTCCGGCGCTTCTTTCAGGGGACGGTACCCGATGCCGTCGTATTCCTTCATGCTTGGGTCCCTGGCGCTTAGACCGGAGTATTTGAAAATAATCCGTTCGTAAGCCCTTTTCCCGGAAAAGAAAGTCTGCCATATCGTCGGCACCATGGTCAGCAAAACGCCGGGACATATTCTGCCTTCGATTCTCTCGCCGTCGTAGGTAAACTCTTCGCCGATTTTATAATCGAAGTGACAGGGAAATCGTTCGACATCATTCATAAATCCAATCAGCTTGCATTTAACCTTGAATGGCATATAATGTTCCTCCTTATTATTTACTGCTTTGGAATAGCGCCGAGCTGCTGCACCAGGCCGAGGGTATCGGTGTAGCGCCAGACCTCGGCGAACTTACCGCCCGTATAACGGACGATACCGATACCACCCACATTAACCTTTTTCCCGGTGGCCGGAATACCGCGATACGGACCCTGGTGAGTACCGCGAATGGTTAAACGCAATGCTACCTTGTCTCCCTCGACGACCATGTCATCAATAGGGAAACTGACATCCGGGAAGGCTGCCATCAGTTCCAGGGTGTGCTGTACGCAGACCTCCAAAGGCATCTCACCTTCGGGAGTATGCATCACGAAGTCAGGGTCAAATAATTCCGATCCAACTTTCCTCATCGTTTTCTCTAACTCGGCCTCCGGCAGGTCGCGAAAGTCTTCCATTCCAAACCAGCGGCGTAACAGGGCTTTGTTATCTTCAATTGACATTTTAGTTACTCCCTTATTAATTCTGTACCGTCATGCCCGGCATCTTGCTGTCCACCAGCGGCACCACGCATATCACGGTGAGCATATCTTTCCCTGAGTTAAAGAAGCTATGCAACTCGTCCGGCAGTACCGTGACGGCGTCGCCCGGTTCCAGCGGTTTTTCGGAATCGCCGCTTTTTAAAGTGCCCTGCCCTTCGACCACGAACATTTCATGCTCCCAGGGGTGAGTATGGTGGGGGGTGGCGCTGCCCGGCTCTATCTCGAATACCCTCATCACAAAGGTTGGAGCGCCCTCGTCGGGACCGGCCACCACGCGCATGACCACCCCCGGCGCCGCCTCCGCCCCAGCTACCTGCCGGTAGTTCTGTATTTTCATAGTATCTCCTTATCACGCTATCAATTACCTGCCAATTATCGACGACCGTTACAGCCTTGTCAAGAAATTGACCGATATAAACCTGTCTGTTATCCTGTTAATGATAAATACTTTTCGGACGGGGGGTGATTGGATTGGATTCATTTACAAAAGACT
>JAUWGD010000110.1 GCA_030606585.1 Dehalococcoidales bacterium
CTCCTCGAACTGCTGCGGGTACAGCGACTGCATACCGTCGGAGAGGGCGTGGGTGGGGTCGTGGTGCACCTCCACGAGAAGCCCGTCAGCGCCGATAGCTATAGCCCCCCTGGATAGGGGAACAACGTAGTCGCGCCGTCCGGCGGCATGGCTGGGGTCGACGATAATGGGCAGGTGGCTGGCTTCCTTGATGGACGGTATAGCGCTCAAATCCAGGGTGTTACGCGTATTATCGGAGAAAGTGCGAATTCCTCTTTCGCACAATATTACTCTGGTGTTTCCTTCCGACATGATGTATTCGGCAGCCATGAGCCACTCGTCGATGGTAGCGGCGAAGCCCCGCTTCAGGAGAATCGGCTTGGAAACCTGGCCGGCGAGCCGGAGCAGGGAGTAGTTCTGCATATTCCTGGTCCCGATTTGAATAATATCGGCGTATTTTTCAACAATAGTGAGATTTTCATTATCGGTAGCCTCGGTTACAATCAGCAAGCCGGTTTCCTGGCGTACCTTTTGAAGTATTTTCAGCCCCTTTTCGCCCAGTCCCTGGAAGCTGTAGGGAGATGTTCTCGGCTTGAAAGCGCCACCACGGAAAACCCTGGCGCCATGTTTCTTTACCAGGCTGGCGATGGTGAGTGCCTGCTCCTCGCTCTCTACGGCACAGGGGCCGGCCATGATAACCGGCTCTCCGGCGCCGATTTTTACGTCACCAATGGATATAATCGAAAGTTCGGGATGAGTTTCCCGGCTGACGAGTTTGTATGGCTTGGTAACCGGGATAGCCTCTTTAACACCCTCCATGGCCAGCAGTTGCGCAGCTTCGACCGGTCCCTTGTTGCCGATAATGCAAACGGCTGTCCTCTGAGCGCCCGGCATGGGAATACCACGGTAGCCCATCTGCTCAATTTCTTCGATAACGGCGCGCACCTGCTCCTCGGTGGCGTCATTTTTCATTACGACAAGCATTTAAACATTTCTCCTCGCCTGTAAAAACATATCTGGTTGCTCTAGCCTTTTTCTCCCTTTATATCCCAGAGTGTATCATTATACGCTTCCAGAGTCCGGTTATCAAAGAGTACAAAAACAACCTCTTTAATTGAAGTTGTTTTCTGGAGAAAAGTTGCAACTGTCTTAAGGGCAATTCTTGATGCTTTATCTACGGGATAGCCGTAGGCCCCGGTGCTGATGGAAGGGAACGAGATGCTGGACAGGTTATTTTCAGCGGCGACCTTCAAACTTTCCCGGTAGGCACTGGCCAGTAATTCGGGTTCTCCCTGACTACCGCCGTGCCATATCGGCCCGACGGTATGAATTACGTGTTTGGCTTCCATATTGCCGGCGGTGGTAATTACAGCCTGTCCGGCAGGCAGTCTACCCTGCCGGGCGACAATTTGTTTGCATTCTTCCAGTATGGCAGGGCCTCCGGCGCGATGTATGGCGCCATCAACCCCGCCGCCACCCATAAGACCGGAGTTGGCAGCATTAACAATGGCATCGGTAGCCTGAGTGGTAATGTCCCCCTGGATTATGGAGAGTATAGCCTGGTTTACGGTATAAGCAAGGTTATCGTTCATGCTCTTCACCTCTCTTACCGTTACTCGTTACCGGTCAGGAAGTTTATAGCCCAATCTACGGCATCTTCTCCAGTAAGCTCAAGTTTAATATCAGGTTCGATTCCATGGCCTTCGATTACGCGGCCGTTGGGAGTAAGCCAGCGGGCGGTAGTAATGTACAGTCCTGAGCCGTCGCTAAGTTCGCGTAAAACATTCACGCTGCCCTTGCCGAAGGTGGTATTACCGGCGATAAGGGCACGGTCATGGTCCTGCAGGGCGCCGGCCAGTACCTCGCTGCCGCTGGCGCTGGTATTGTCCACCAGAACGACCATAGGCAGGTTAGTGGTTACCGGACTGTCAATTACTTCCAGTGATGCTACCTTTCCCTGATTACTCATTACTTCCACCAGAGTGCCTTCAGTTATAAAGTTACTGGCTACCTCGACCACGATATCAAGCAGTCCTCCCGGATTGCCGCGCAGGTCAAGGACAATACCTCTGGCGTTTTCTTCTTTTAAGCTCTGAATTACCGGCGCCAGCTCGTTTTCCGTACGCTCGGAGAACTGGGTGATAATAATATAAGCTATGTCACCCCGCATCTCAAAACGGACACTCGGTACTTCTATCGTGTCCCTTGTTATTTCGATCTCTACCGGCTCGGTCTCGCCTTCATGCAGGATAAGTAGTGATACCGCCGTGCCTTTAGGGCCGCGTATTTTAATAATCGCCTCGGCCAGGCTCATATCCGCGACCGGTTCGCCGTTTATTTCCATGATGATATCGCCTGCCTTGATACCGGCTACGTCCGCCGGAGAATCAGCAATAGGCGCAATGATGATAAGCTTGCCGTCTAGAACCGTTACATAAGCGCCGATGCCCTCAAATTCTCCTTCGAGGCTGCTTATTCCCAGCTCATAGTATTCAGTTTCCAGATAGGAAGTATACGGGTCATTCAGTGCCTCAATCATGCCTTCAATAGCGGCACGGCTCAAATTAGCGGAGTCCAGTTTGGACCTGTCCACGTAGTCGGTGAAGATGATGCTCCAGGCCTGTCCGATAATGTTCATTCCTTCCCCGGAACCGGAGTAACTGCTGTGGCCGAAGAAAAAGCCGACACCAAAGGCAAGGGCAACAACCGCTACAATCAAAAGGGTTATGGCAAGTTTAGTCAACTTTGGCATGAAATTATATCTCTCTTTACGTATCCCGGCAGGAATGCCCCTTTAATCAAGCTAAAAAATGAGCCAAGTAAACCTGTAAGCCGAGTTCTGTGCCCTTCCCAAAGGAAGGACGGTGACCATCTATCTAGCCCTTCCGTTACCGGAAGGGTCAAGCGACCAACCCGGGGATAGGCCGGGCGTCCCTTTGTCCCTCTATTCGGTCTTGCTCCTGATGGGGTTTGCCCAGCCGGCCGGTCACCCGACCGCTGGTGAGCTCTTACCTCACCATTTCACCCTTGCCCCGATTATTCATCGGGGCGGTATGTTTCTGTGGCACTTTCCGTAGGGTCACCCCTCCTGGGTGTTACCCAGCATCATGCCCGGTGGAGCTCGGACTTTCCTCCCCGAAATAAATCGAGGCGGTCACCCGGTTTACTTGACCCGGTTATAGTGTAGTGGAGAGTAAGTGGTTAGTCAATAAGGGCCAGGCGACATTCTCAAATGGCGTTCGGCGACGTCGAATGTAAGTATTTTAATGAACTTTTAACGGGGATTTTATGAGGAATTAACCTTATCTATCCTATATTTTAAGTAGAAGCACCATAAGGACTGAATAGCCAGCAGTGGAGAAGATGAAATCATCGGATTGTGAACTGATATCCACATGCCCTTATTATAATGATGCTCATGAGGGGCAAGTGATACCGGAAAATTTCAAAGAGCAGTATTGCCATGGAATCTACGTATGGTGTGGCAGATACCTGGCTCACAGGGCATCAAAGGAAAGGATACAACAGATAGCTGATAATAACCGCAGGTAAGGCTTAACGTATGTTGTCCAGAGCTTTATTCGCCAGGGCGTCGGCCCCGGCGTTCTGCGCGCGGGGAATATAGGATATCGTGAAACTTTCCAGTGAACCGGTAAGCTTGACCACTTCCTGGTAAAGCGGCCGCAGGGCTGCGTTTTTTATCTTGTAGCGTCCGTTTATTTGCTTCACCACCAGCTCCGAGTCCGACTTTAATATCACGTATTTCGCACCCAGGCTGACGGCTTTTTCCAGGGCGGTAATGACGGCACGGTATTCCGCCTGATTGTTGGTGGTGATACCGATGCGGCGGGAAAGGCGTGCCATGACATTGCCGGTTTCGTCTTTAATGATGGCGCCGATAGACGCCGGGCCGGGATTACCCCGGGCGGCACCATCAGTATATATAATGACTTTCTTTACGTTCAATCTATCCTTCAGGAAATATACAGGATTCTGCCGCAGGAGCCGCACTGTACGGGCTGACCGCTTCTGGCCTTCTGGAGCGCGCTGGCCGATAGTGATATACGGCAGGCACGACAAATGCCCTGCTCTACCTTAGCGACGGCCGGCTTCTTTTGCTGTCTGATTTTTTCATAGAGTTTGAGGGTAGGGGAGTCGATTTGCCCGGCCAGTTGCCGGCGTTTTTCATTAAGGTCTGCCAGGCTTTTCTTGAGTTGCTCTATCTCATCAGACAACTGCTGTTGCTGGCGGTGCCACTCCTTCTCAAGTTTCCGGTGCTCGTCGGTGGCAGTGGTCAGGCTCGCTTCGGCTGCTTCTACCTGGTCGATGATTTCCAGTGCTTTGTTCTCCTGCTGGTCGCTCTTGGCCTTCATCGAGGCTACCTCATGCTGGAGTCCGGATAGCTCCTTGGGATTGCTTATCTTGCCGCCATACAGCTGCTCTTCGATGGCGGAGATTTTACTCAACAGGTCGTCCACTTCTCCTTCGGCGTCACGGTGCTGGTGCCTCAGCTCATCCAGGCGTTTTTGTTCAGAATCGAGCCGGTTTTGCGCCTTGTCAAGCACGTCTCTAACCCCGAGCTGGCTGGTTTTCTGGTTCAGGGACTGTTCTTCCTGTTCAATTTCTAAATCGAGTTCCTGCAGCTGGTAGAGTTGTCTGGTGATAGCCATATTTTTCTCCGTTGCCATTCTATAACGAGGGCGGGATAATATCAAACCGCTCTGGAAATTGGTGACAAAAATGGGTAGTGTGATAAGAACATAAGTGCTATTATTAGCTACAGGCTATTAAGATAGGGGGAAATATGAGCCTTTTACGATTGGCTGTAAAGCAGCAGCGGTGGGACCTAGCGGCACACACTATTGTCCTGGCCACTGTCAGGGTATTGAACAAAGGAGAATTGAGTGTCGGAAAGAACAAGCAAAAAAAGTGCCTCAAAACGAAGGCAATCCACTAAGAAGCAGAGTTTCTATACCCGGGTGCTGGACGAGGCGGAGAAGCTCGATATGGAGGCGGCGGCCGACGTTAACGGGATAGACGACGAGATTGCTTTGCTGCGGGTGAAAATTAAGTCGGTGCTGGAGAGGGACCCGGAGAATATCAAGCTCATCATGCAGGCGACGAATACCCTGGCGGGGCTGGTGAAGACGCGGTATAACATGACCGGACAGCAGCGTAAGGGGCTGCGAGAGGCAATAGGGAACGTTTTGAGGGACGTGGCGCTGCCGCTGGGAATCAGTATAGGGGCGAGTGTTATAGGGAAGAGGATATAGGAGATGGGGAGGGATTTTGTTTCTACCTCACCCCCTGTATTTTGAGGTGAACATATCCCCCTCTTAGACGCCCCAGCGGGGTTTCACAGGAGAGGGGGAAAATTGAGGGGCGGATTGCTTCGCTGTGCTCGCAATGACAGAGAGATATCACCCTCACCTTAATCCTCTCCCGCAAGGGGAGAGGAAACCGAAGGGGGAGGAAGTGAAGGGATGGATAAAGAGACATCGGTAAACAGGCTGAGGCCGTACCAGCGGGAGGTGGCGGCGGCGGTTCTGGAGAGCGTGTTCGGGGGGAAGGGTCTTACCTTCTCGGTGGAAATCGCGCGGCAGGGGGGCAAGAACGAGCTCTCGGCGCAGCTAGAACTATTATTGCTCACTCTCAACATGGGGGAGTCGAAAAACCTGATAAAATGCTCGCCGACATTCAAGCCGCAGTCGGTAATCTCCATGCGGCGACTCAAGGACAGGCTCAACGACACGGGGTTCAGAAAGATATGGAAATCGGAACTCGGCTACATGGTCAGGCTCGGTGACGCCCGGGCGATATTCCTCTCGGCGGAGGAAACCGCCAAC
>JAUWGD010000207.1 GCA_030606585.1 Dehalococcoidales bacterium
TACTTCCGGCAACTGGAACCCGAAGCCTGCCGGAAGTGCCCGCGCTTCAATAACTGCCGTGGGGGTTGCCCCGCCGTCGCTTACTTCGTCAGCCGCGACCTCAACAGCGCCGACCCAGAATGCCTGATTAACTGGAGCCGGGATATATCCTCTACATCTCCCGCTTAAAGTGATATAATTGGGATTCAATGGCGATATTGTTCATGTCATTGCGAACGCAGTGAAGCAATCCGTGATTTCAGTATAGCGGATTGCTTCGGGTTGTGCCCTCGCAATGACAATTCGTGGTATCATGTTTTAGATTTTAGTAGAGGGGATAGAAATTATGTACGGGCAATTTAAATATCTTTTTTCACCGCTCCAGATAGGCAGGGTAGTCGTGCCCAACCGGATTTCCTTCTCCTCCCACCTGACCAACTTCGCCGAGTACAATTTACCGGGCGAACGCCACGTTTATTACCTGGCGGAGCGGGCTAAAGGCGGCGCCGGCCTGATTGTCACCGAGGAGCAGTCGGTGCACCCCACCGACCACTCTTACGAAAAGCTCATCGATGCTTTCAAGCCGGAGGTCATCCCCGGCTACCGCCAGATATGCCGGGCCGTCCACGAGTACGAAACAAAGATATTCGCCCAGCTGAACCACAACGGCGGCCAGGGCGATGGCTCCTATTCCCGGTTGCCTATCCTCGGCCCCTCCCCGGTGCCCGACTTCATGTTCCGGGAAGTGCCCAAGGAAATGGAGATGGAAGATATCCGGGAAGTCATCGAGTATTTCTGCCGTGCGGCCGGCTATGTCCGGGAGGGCGGTTTCGACGGCATCGAGCTGCAAATCGGCCACAGTTCCCTGATGAGGCAGTTCCTTTCGCCCCTGACCAACCTGCGCACCGATGAATACGGCGGCAGCCTGGAGAACCGCATGAAGTTTCCGCTGGAGGTTATCGAGGCGGTCAGGAGGACGGTGGGGGCGGACTATACGCTGGGGATACGACTCTGCGCCGACGAGATGGTACAGGGCGGCCTGACCCTTGAAGACACCAAAGAAATGGCGCGGCTTTTTGAAGCCTCCAAAAAAATCGACTTTATCGATACAACCTTAGCCACTTTTTACAACCTCTACCTGGTGGGCGCCTCCATGCACTCCCCGCTGGGGTATACCATCCCCCTCGCCGCAGGCATTAAAGAGGTAGTCGAACTGCCGGTCTTCTGCACCGGAAGGATTAACGACCCCGTTATGGCGGAAAGGGTGCTGGCCGACGGCCAGGCCGATATGATAGGCATGGTGCGCGCGCAGATATGCGACCCCGAAATGGCTAACAAGGCTAAAGAAGGACGACTGGAAGAAATCCGCTCCTGCGTGGCGGACAACCAGGGCTGCTACGGGCGTGTCGGTCTTAACAAAAGTATCGGCTGTATCCAGAATCCTAACATCGGCTTTGAAAAGGAACGCGGCGCCGGGTCAATCAAACCCGCCCCGATTAAGAAAAAGGTGCTGATTGCCGGAGGTGGCCCAGCCGGCCTGCGTGCCGCTGTGGTTGCCGCCCAACGCGGCCATGCGGTGACTCTTTATGAAAAGGCAGATAAACTGGGAGGGCAGGTCAATATCGCCGCCCTGGGAGCGGGAAGGGAAGAAATCGGGGCGGTCATCCGCAACGAGGAAAACCAGCTCAAGTTCCTGCCGGTGGAAATCGTCCTGAATAAAGAGGTCACCGCCGAATTCGTTATGGAACAGAAACCCGACGTGGTGATTGTCGCCACGGGGTCGGTGCCCAAAGAGAGCCCGCTGCCCGGTGCGGACGGCCCGCATATCTTTAACGTCTGGCAGGCGCTCCTGAATGAGAAGGATGTCGGCGAGAAAGTCCTCTTCATCGATAACGACGGCCACCACCAGGCCACGGCCACGGCGGAATTGCTCGCTGAGCGCGACCGGAAAGTCCATATCGTTACCTCGTCGCCGACCATCGGCTCCGAGCTGGGGCCGCCGCAGGACCAGTACCTGTCCCACCAGCGCCTGGCGCAAAAAGGCGTCACCTTCACGCCCGACTTCGCCGTCGTGGAGATAAAGGGGGTGGAGGTAAACGGCCTGAATTATTACAACAACGAATGGCATACCTTCAGCGATTACGATTCCGTGGTATACGCGCTGGGCAACCGCGCTGAAGACGGACTCTATAAATCCCTCAAGGGCCAAATTAAAGAGCTTTACCGCATCGGCGACTGCGTGGCGCCGCGTAAAATAGACATGGCGATACTGGAAGGCGAGAACGTCGGCCGAATGATATAGTGTATGGTTGTGGAAATCACATAACATTGAACCATAAAAATGTCATTCCCGCGAAGGCGGGAATCCAGGGGGGAAGGCGGTCTGGATAGTCGGGTCAAGCCTTCAGGCTGAA
>JAUWGD010000130.1 GCA_030606585.1 Dehalococcoidales bacterium
GATTGCTACTTCGGGCAATGGCAGCGGCGCCCCGCTGGTTATATCTACGGTAGGCAAAAACTCCTCTTCAAAGTTTATCTTTAACGGGTGGCGGAACCGGCTCAGACAGCGATTGCAGGTAAGTTCCACCTCGGCGTTCAATGCGCATTTCAACAGGATACTGCGCTGGGTACGCAGCAGGTGGCACTCACCCCGGGTTGCATATTTTTTTCCGTCACCAATAACATCAGTCGCTTCGTTAACCTGGTAATCACGCATCGACCCGATGGATTCTTGAAGCAACTGAGATACATTTATCTGCATGCCACCTCACCTCCACTCCAACCGGACTCAGTATATTATAGGCTAAATAGGGCACCTGCCGCAAGCCTGAATGAGTTTAAGATATTTTTCTACTTCACCCCCTGTGTCCCTTCAGGGTGAACCCTCAGGATGAACCCCCTCTCCTGACAAGGTGTCACAGGAGAGGGGGAAATAAAAAAGAGGGGCTGCGCCCCTCTTAGACTCCCCGCTTACCTGATTATCCCTTGAGCTTCTTAATCAGCATCGGCACCACCTGGAAGAGGTCGCCAACGATTCCGTAAGTAGCGACTTCGAAGATGGGCGCGTTGGGGTCGTCGTTGATGGCGACGATGATGTCCGAGGTCTGCATGCCCGCCAAGTGCTGGATAGCCCCGGAGATACCGCAGGCGATGTAGAGCTTGGGGCAAACGGTCTTGCCGGTCTGGCCCACCTGGTGGCTGTAGGGAATCCACCCCTCGTCTACCGCCGCCCGCGATGAGCCCAGCGCCGCTCCCATGGCTTCCGCCAGCTCGGCGAGCAGCTTGAAGTTTTCGGGTTTGCCCAGTCCACGCCCGCCGGAGATGATGATATCGGCATCCTCCAGCTTGACCGTCTCGGTAACATCGTCGATAAAGTCGAGTAGTTTAGTTTTTGGTGCGATTCCTTCTTTTTTAAAGTCCACCTTTATAATCTGACCTTGGCGTTTATCGTCCGGGGCGTTCTTTTTAAAGACACGCGGTCGGACGGTAGCCATCTGGGGACGGTTGGCAGGGCAGATAATCGTGGCCATGATGTTACCGCCGAAGGTGGGGCGGGTCTGCAATAGAAGCCGCTTCTCGGTATCAATGTCCAGTCCAGTACAGTCGGCGGTAAGCCCCGTGTTCAGAATAGCCGCCACGCGCGGGAAGAAGGCGCGACCCAGCGCCGTAGCCCCGGCGATGACTACCTCCGGTTTATATTCCCTGATTAAATCGACGAGTTTGTGGGTGAGATAGTCCTCCTGGTTATCGGCCAGGTCCGGACTGTCCGCCAGGTAGACCTTATCGGCGCCATAAGCTATCAGGCTTTCGGCATCCTGAACGTTATGCCCGAGGCACACCGCGCCCAATTCGGTCTCTAACGTATCGGCAAGTTCCCTGCCCCGCGATAAAAGCTCGTAGGCAACGTTTTTCAGAGTGCCGCGCCGCTGCTCGGCGAATACCCAGACGCCGCAATAGCTCTCGTCAGCTTCGGCGACCGGCTCGTCGGCTTCGATGGTGATAGCGTAGTAACCGCAGGATTCCACGCAGGCGCCGCAGAAGTTGCAGCCTTCTTCGTTTATTTTAACCTTACCCTTGACTATTTCAACCAGGTCGAAAGGGCAAACCGACGTACAGTTACCGCAGCCGACGCATTCATCAAGGTTGATTTTTAGTTTCATATTAGCCTATCGGTCTTTCTTTCCGGTTTTATTATTTTGAAGTGTTATAGCCTGCCATTGGCACACGTCCACGCACTTGCCGCAGGAGATACAGCCTTCTTTAACGCGGCACTTCATATCCTCGATGGCCAGCACGCCGACCGGACATTCGTAAGTACAGGCTCCGCAGCCGGTGCATTTCAGTAAATCAATCTTGACTCCCATTAATAAAATTCCCTAGCACAAGCCGGCGCTCTTGAGTCTGTCGATGAGTGTATCTACCTGCTTTTCCGGGTTGCCTTCCAGCATCTCGGCCTGGTGGACCCGCTGGGGGAAGAATATCTTGATTACCTGGGTGGAAGAGCCGGGCAGTCCGACCATGCTTTCTTCGACGCCCAGTTCCCGTATGCCCCAGGTGTCGATTTTTGCGCTCTTCGACTTCATGATGCCGCGTAACGAAGGCAGGCGGGGCACGTTAATTTCCTTGGCGACGGTGATGACGGCGGGCAGGGTGGTCTCTAAAATTTCATGGCCTTCCTCCACCATCCGCCGCACGCGCAGGTAACCGTCTTTTATCTCTTCTATCTGGCCGACGTAGGCGATGAAGGGTATATCCAGCATCTCCGCCAGTTCCGGTCCCACCTGGCCGGTATCCCCGTCGATGGTCTGCCGCCCGCAGATAATAAGGTCGTATTGCTGAAGCTTCTTGACGGCACACGATAGCGTGAAGGCGGTTGCCCAGGTATCGGCGCCGCGGAAAGCGTTGTCACATAGTAAAATGGCCTCATCGATTCCGAGAGAAATGGACTCCCTCAGCGCCGCTTCCGCCTGAGACGGGCCCATGGTAATGACGGTGACCTTGCCCCCGTCCTTCTCCTTGAGGCGCACCCCTTCTTCGATGGCGTATGTATCGAAAGGATTGATGATATTCTCAATTCCCTGACGGATAAGGGTATTGGTCTGGGGGTCAATCTTAACTTCGGTGGTGCCGGGCACCTGCTTCAGACAGACGACAATATTCATGCCGTTCTGGCCTTCCTCTTTCTCAGGTTTATGGCGATGGCATTTCGAAGTATCTGGTTGGTGCCTTCGTATATCTGGAGGATTTTAGCGTCCCGCATCATTTTCTCCACCGGGTAGTCGCGCATGTAGCCGGAGCCGCCGCAAATCTGCACGGCGTCGACGGTGACTTTCATAGCCGCATCCGAGGCGAAGACCTTGGCCATGGCCGATTCTTCGGTGACGTTCTTGGCGCCGCTATCGACATACCTGGCCGCCGCATAGACCAGCGCCCGGGCGGCCTCGACCTGGATAGCCATGTCCGCCAGCATGTTCTGGACTACCGGTATGGTAATCAGGGGCTGGTTAAACTGGACGCGCTCCCGGGCGTAGTCCGTGGCCGCTTCTAAAGCTCCTTGGGCCAGTCCCACCGCCTGCGCCCCGATACCCGGGCGGGAGCGGTCGAAGAGGCGCATTGCCTGGATGAAACCCAGTCCCGGCTTACCGAGCAGGTTTTCTTCCGGCACCAGGCAGTTTTTAAAGACCAGCTCTCTGGTGGCTGAAGCGCGGATGCCCAGCTTCTTTTCCTTCTTGCCGAAGGTGAATCCCGGCGTGTCCTTCTCGACGATTATGGCGCTGGCGCCGCGGGCGCCCCTGGTTTTATCCGTCAGGGCGATAACCGTATATATCTCGGCCTCGCCGCCGTTGGTAATGAACTGCTTGGTGCCGTTAAGCAGGTAGCCCCCCTCGACCTTTTCCGCCGTTGTCTTGATATTGCTGGCGTCGCTGCCGGCGGTCGGCTCCGTAATAGCAAAGGCGCTCAGCTTCTTACCGGCGGCGATATCGGGGAGGAACTTCTGTTTCTGCTCGTCGGTGCCGTATTCCATCAGGATCATGCAGCCCAGGGCGCTGGCGGCATAAGTGACCGCCACCCCGCTGCAGACCCGGCTTAGTTCTTCCACTACCAGGCATAGTTCCAGGCAGCCGCCGTTCAGCCCCTCGTATTCCTCCGGGACAAAGACGCGGAACATATCGGCATCTGCCAGGTCTTTGACAATATCCCAGGGGAACTCCTCTTTTTCATCGAGCTCCGCCCGGACGGGAAGGATCCTTTCCTCGGCAATCTTTCGGGCCAGGTCCCTGATGGTCTTTTGCTGTTCATCTAAAAAGTAGTCCAAGGTATCGTCCCTCCCTCCGTAAACCGGGTAAGGTAAAATATCTTATTAAGTCCTGTTTTATCTGGGGCTATCTTAGAGATACCCGAAGTCAGCGGATATGGCGTTAAATACAGATTAAATTATAAGCAGTGCCGTGCGTCTGCGTCAAGGCGAGGCTATTTCTTGCAGTCGTTTCATGACTTCAGCCACGCTCTCCTCCGCGGTAGAGGCGCCGGCGGTTACTCCGATGAGGTCTTTCCCCTGAATCCATTCGGACTTAATTTCTGCGGCGGTCTCGATAAGATGCGTCGCCGTTACCTGGGCGCAGAGTTCGGCCAGGCGGTTGGTGTTGGCGCTGGAACGCCCGCCGACTACCAGCATAAGGTCGGCCCGGTGCGCCAGTTCCAGGGCAGCGGCCTGCCGTTCGCGTATATCGTGGCAGATAGTATCGATGATGCGTATCTCGGAGTCCTTGGTCAGCGCCAGGTCGATTATCTTCTTGGTAAACTCGGCGAAGTAAGCCGGCACCTGGGTAGTCTGGGAGAGGATGCCGAGTCGGCGCGGCGAAGGTTCTAATTTCTTTATAGGCTCCTCATCGAGTGTTGCCAGTCCCTGACCTTTCGCCCAGCCGAGGATGCCTTTCACTTCGGGGTGCCCGGCATCACCGTAGACGATAACGAAGAAGCCCGACTCGGCCAGTCGGCGGGCGGCGACCTGGGCACGCCGTACGAAAGGACAGGTGGTGCTGATGACGTCAATGTGCCGGCTTCCCAGTTCGTCCTTCAGAGTCGGACTGACACCGTGAGAGCTGGTAACGACAACGCCACCCTCGATATCGTCGATATTATTAACGACCCGTACCCCTATTTCAGAGAGCTTATGTAACACCTGCTGGTTATGGACTACCGCCCCCAGGGTTTCCACGCCGCCACGCTCGCGGGCTACCTTTTCCAGTGTATT
>JAUWGD010000134.1 GCA_030606585.1 Dehalococcoidales bacterium
ACCTCGAAAAATCTGAAGGATTTCTGAAAAAATTTATTATTCCGAGACATATTTTTCGGCACCGATGGCGGCCACGGCACCGTCACCGGCGGCGGCGATAACCTGCCGGATAGAGCTGCTGCGTATATCACCGGCGGCGAAAATGCCGGGAACGCCAGTCTCCATCTTTTCGTTGGTAACGATGGCGCCGTTATCTTCCAGCTTTAGAATATCCTTGAGATAATCCGTATTGGGCTTGAAACCGACCGCCATGAACACCCCGGAAACCTCAAGGTCGGACTTCTTTTTAGTCTTAACGTTGTTTACCCTGACCCTGTTAACGAAGGTATCACCGGCGATTTCCTCAAGCACGCTGTCCCAGAGGATATTGATTTTCTTTTCGGCGAAGGCTTTCTCCTGCAGGATTTTAGTGGCGCGTAACTCGTCACGACGGTGGATGACGGTTATCTTTGAGGCAAACCTGGTAAGCTCGACGGCCTCCGTTATGGCAGCATTACCGCCTCCGACAACAGCCAACGCCTTATCCTTGAAGAAGGGGCCGTCACAGGTGGCGCAGTAGGAGACGCCCCTGCCGGTAAATTCGGCCTCCCCGGGCACACCGAGTTTCTGCCGCTCCGAGCCCCCGGCGACGATAATGGCTTTAGCCGTGAAATCACCCTGAGAAGTGCGGACAACCTTCTGATTGCCTTTAATATCAATACCGGTAACCCCGGCAATGAGCGTTTTCAGTCCGAACTTCGCCGCCTGTTTATGCATGGCTTCGGTTAAATCGATGCCGCTGATATTCTCGGCAAAACCGGGATAGTTTTCCACCCACTCGGTGTTGATTATCTGGCCGCCGACCGCCCCCCTTTCGATGAGGAGGCAGTTCAGCCTAGCGCGGGCGGTATAAATACCCGCACTGAGCCCGGCGGGCCCACCACCGATAATAACAACATCATATTTCTTCGGGGAATCAACCATCAATCTCACCCCCTCAATAGCTACAGCGCCGTATCAAGGCTCTTCTTCAACTCTTCCTTGGGACGGAATCCGATAACCGTGTCCACGGGCTTTCCTTCTTTAAAGAGCATTAACGTAGGGATGCTCATGATTCCGTACTGGCTGGCAATTCTTGGGGCATTGTCAACGTTTACCTTAAAAAACTCCACCTTGCCGTCATATTCTTCCGCCAGTTCTTCAACAACCGGCGACACCATCCGGCACGGTCCGCACCAAGGCGCCCAGAAGTCGACCAGTACCGGCGTTTCCGCTTTTAAGACCGATTCATCAAATTTCGCTTCTTCAATTTCCACTGGCTTGCTCATAGTTTCCCTCCCTAACTTTTTCGGTTATGCCACGTTCTACGGTCTCCTTGGCGAGACCGATGGCATTTTTGATAGCTTTTGACTGGCTGCGGCCATGCGCGATAATAACATTACCGTTTACGCCAAGAAGACAGGCCCCGCCGTATTCGGTATAATCCATTTTTTTCGTCCAGGAACCCAGCCCGATGTCACGAAGCAGGTCGCGCGCGCGGAGTCGCGAGGCGCTGGAAAAAACATGCCCCATCTGCCGCACCGAGTTTAAGAAATTGTCGTTGAAACCCTCGATGGTCTTGATGACAACATTACCGGTAAAGCCATCGGTCACGAAGACATCGGCGGTCCTCTTGACGATATCATGCCCTTCCATATTGCCGATGAAATTAATATCGGCGGCGTTTTTCAGAAGCCGGTAGGTCTCCCGCGCCAGACGGTTGCCCTTACCCTCTTCGGCGCCATTGCTGAGAAGACCGACGCGGGGCGATTCGATATTGAGGAGGTATTTGCTGTAAATAGAACCCAGCCTGGCGAATTCCAGAAGATGCTCCGGGCGACAGTCCGAGTTGGCCCCGGCGTCTACCAGCAGGGCCGGGAAGGACGATATGGTATCCATGAAACAGCCGATGGCGGCGCGGCTGACACCTTTGGCCCTGCCCAGAGTGAGCAGCGACGCTGCCACTACCGCGCCGGTATTCCCCGCCGAAACAAAAGCATCGGCGCTACCACTCTTGAGCAGATTAATGCCAACCACGATAGAGGAATTGGGCTTGTTTTGAATCGCCTTTATGGGGTGCTCGTTAGAATCAATAACTTCCTTGGCATCTACAATCTTAACCCGTGCTTTACCCACGGATTTCAGCGCCAGTTTACGGAGAACGCTTCTCCGTCCCACGAGGGCGATTTCAACCTCATATTCCTGGGCCGCTTTTATGGCACCCTTGACCACTTCGTGGGGGGCGTAGTCGCCCCCGGCAGCATCAACCGCGATTCTTATCACTTATTGCTTATCTCCCTGACCAACTATACTTTCTTCCCACATGTCACATTGCCCGCCATAGCAGGCGACAACCCGGTCGCCCTCGGAAATACGGACGATTTCACAAGCGGTGGGACAGGCCTGACATTCGAACGATGACGTCCGATATTGTATCTCACCGACGCCGAATCCCTTAAACCGACAGCCGTTGCTGCTGACAGCGGCGTGCTCGTGCACCAGCAGGGCCGCGCCGATAGCCCCCATGACCTCGTGGTGCGGGGGCACGATTATCTCCGTTTTAAGCTCTTCCTGCAACGCCCTGACAATGCCCCTATTGAAGGCGACCCCACCCTGAAAGGCCACGGGCGGCTGAATATCCCTGCCTGAGCCGACATCGCTCAGGTAGTTACTCACCAGGGCGCGGCAGAGGCCGTAGATAATATCGTCAACGTTATGTCCCGTCTGCTGCTTGTGCACCATGTCCGACTCGGCGAATACGGTGCAGCGACCTGAAATCCGAACCGAATCGCTGCCGAGCAACGCGCGCCGCGACAGCTCTTCGATACTCAGGTTAAGTCGGCCCGCCTGATGGTCGAGGAAGCTGCCCGTACCGGCGGCGCACACGGTATTCATACCGAAATCCGCCACCATACCGTCCCGGATAATGATAATCTTGCTGTCCTGCCCGCCGATTTCAACAACGGTGCGGACTTCCGGGACCGCATTAACGGCGGCCACAGCCTGGCAGGTAATCTCGTTTTTCACAAGGTCGGCACCGACGACAGCCCCGGCCAGGTAACGGGCGCTCCCGGTGGTAGCCACACCCTTAATTTCAGCATCCGGCGGTAACTGCTGCCCGATTTGCCTTAATCCCTGCTGTACCATGTCCACGGGCCTGCCGCCGGTAGGCAAATACAAATCGGCCATCAATTCGCCGGACGTGTTCAGCACGGCGAACTTGGTGGTAACGGACCCGACATCAATGCCCAGAAATACTTCCATAATCTCTCTACAACGCTAACATTCCTACGGGGGAGCTACTTGCCTTTGCGGAACTCTTCCCAGATTTTCCCGGCCGTATCCGGACTGGACAGGATATCCACAACGGTCATCGTCATGGCTTTAGCCGCATCGAGAAGACCGTGAAGAGCATCCTCCGAGGCGGTGACCCGGGCGAACTCCGGGGTGTGTAACTGTATATCGTGAGGGGCAACCGCCACCAGCGGCTGAATAGTCGGCACCAGCTGGCTGACATTGCCCACGTCGGTACTGAAAGTCATCATGGTATTATCGCCGAGACGTATACTGCGTCCCAGCGCCTGCATATTCTGTTTAAAAAGCCGCGCCATGGTCAGGTTATTGGACATGGCGGCGTAGTGCTCTCCCCACTTGTATTTAAGTTTAGCACCGGTGGCCCTTGCCGCGCCACTGAAACATTTAATTACCTTTTTCTTCAGCTCATCGAGATAGGCGTCATTCTCGGCGCGCACGATAAAAGTAGCGGCGGTGTGGGCCGGAACGATATTGGGCGCTTCACCGCCGTCGGTGATTATTCCGTTAATGCGCGCCCTGTCCCTGATCTGCTGTCGCAGCGAATTGATGGCGTTATAGGACTGAATCATCGCCTCCAGGGCATTAATACCGGTCTCCGGCTCGGCAGCGGCATGGGCCGCCTTACCGATAAACTCGACCTCCAGCGTCTCGCAGGCAAGGGTGTTCATCACCACCGTGTTACCCCCGCCCGGATGGGCTATCATCGCCATATCAATATCGGTAAAGGCACCCCTCTCCGCCATAATAGCCTTACCGCCATACAGCTCCTCACCGGGAGTGCCGAAGACCATGATACTGCCACCCAGGTCGTCCACAGCCCTCTTTGAAGCCACCGCAGCGGCGACGGAGCTGGTAGCTATGAGGTTGTGACCGCAGGCATGCCCCAGCTTGGGCAGGGCATCGTATTCGGCGAGAAAAGCGATTACCGGCTTGCTGCTGCCATACCTGCCCCGAAAGGCCGTGGGCAGTTCGCAGATACCCCTGTCCACGGTAAAACCGTTCCGCTCGAGGAATTCCGCCAGCCAGGCGGACGACTGCTTCTCTTCGAAAGCTATTTCGGGGTTATCGTGCAGTTTTTTACTCAGCTCACCCAGTTCAGGATAGCGAGCATCTATCTCCGATATGACGGCTTCCTTCAGTTTATCGATATCCAACTCCACGTCTTCCTTATGTTAGAGGAGAATTTACACGCCAATATATTCATTATAACCCACTAAGGGAGGGATTTCTAGGCGAAGGTTTATAACATTGGCTGGGGGAGAGGGGATATCGCACGGGATAAGCCACGAATGATACGAGGGCGGCTTGGGTGGGAATAGATATCAAAGAGGGGAGGCGGTGTTTTAAATATAAAA